>DATBFI010000122.1:0-7715 GCA_036558585.1 Chitinophagaceae bacterium | reverse complement strand
AATAGTATCGATTGTATAAGAGGGTCTCGGTAATTTAAATTCAATATCTGAGGCCTTTAAATTATGGTCATCCTCAATCGCTAGTCTTACCAGATGAAGACGCTGATATTCATTAAGTAATGTTTTTGATGATTTAAGCGGATTTTGCGGGGAAACTACAAACCATATTTGTTTATAGGTTGAATTATTTATTATGTGATTTGCAATTATTAAATGTCCTAGGTGAATAGGATTAAATGATCCGAAATAAAGGCCAATTTTCATTTAAAAAATTGAAATTCAATTTATTAGATTACTTCTTCAACAAAAATCTGATTCGCTTCATTTAATCGGAGACTTAGATTATATCCTGCGACTGAAATTGAAATTGGATCCCCGAGAGGTGCGATCTGCTGTATCTGAATTATTTCTCCAGGAATACATCCCATTTCCATCAGTTTAATAAAGATATCATCCTTTGCAAAAGATTTGATAACTACAGTTTTTCCAACTTCAATTTCCGATAACCGTTTCATTTATTTTATTATTACAAATGTAAAGTTGATAAAGAGTTATTTATTACGAAATTTGGAAAGTATAAATCTCTTGACGTGTTGAATGTATTTTTTTATTATGCTGATAGAAAGTTGTCGATAAATCATAAAATTAAACTGCGACGTTTTATACAAGATATCTTTCAAAAAGAAGAAATTAAGATTAAAAGAATTAATTATATTTTTTGTTCAGATAAATATCTTTTAAACATTAATAAAATTTTTTTAAATCATGATTATTATACGGATGTTATAACTTTTAATTTAACAAATTCAAAAATTCCCGTAGAAGGAGAGATCTATATTAGTACTGACAGGGTAATTGATAACGCCTTTAAGTTAAAAATAAAAAAAGAAGAAGAATTTCACAGAGTGATAATCCATGGGGCGCTTCATTTATGCGGTTATCAGGATAAAACAACCAAAGAACTTAAATTAATGCGTGCGAAAGAAAAAAAATACTTATCGTTGTTTAAAAAATATAAGTAACGGACCTTTTATTTGAATTTAAATTTTGTCTTACTACGAGATAATGCTATTCCCACCGAAATTTTGTACAATAATAAAACCAATAAACTCTAGCACTTAGAACATAGCCAAATAAATTTTTTTTAATCCTAGTTTGTAAAGTCATTGCAGAAGCAGATTTCAATCACAAAATTGATAAGTAGTAGGAATTTAATTATTATTATAAGATGATTCCCGGGTTATATCTTTAATGGTATTCTATAAGTAGCGTTTCACGTAACACAGTTTCACAGAGAAACATTTATTACTTTTGGCTATGCAAAGAAAAAAGTGGACTGCAAAACAACAAGTCAACAATGTTCTTATTGAATTCAGGCAAAAAAGAAAATGGCAAATCGCTTTAAGAAGATATGTGCTTGAAGGAAACAAATGCTCTTTTTACGCCCCTTATTTCGGACTGGACCTACAAAATTTTAGAAAGTGGTTGGAAATTCAGTTTGATGATGATCTTACCTGGGAAACCTTTTCTACCAGCTGGCAGTTTGACCATATTATCCCTCTTACCTATTTTTCTTTTAAAAACGAGGAGGACCTAAGATTGTGCTGGAATTTTATTAATATACGAGTGGAGAAAATTCAAATCGAAAAAAAAAATATAAATCGAATAGATGTATTAGCTGCCAAACGATATTTTGAAACCCTTTATCATCATACAGGCTATCCTTTGTGCCAAAAAATGGTTGATAAAATCACTCAAATAGAATTATCGGAAATCAAAGGGGCGGAAAAACTAATTTCCTTTATCGAGGAAAATAAATCTTACCTGGAAACAATTCTCGCCTTCTCCTCATACGAGTATGATAAACTCAATGAAAGAGTTCCTCTGAAAGAAATCCTGGCGGAAATTGAACTATTAAAAAAGTTCGGTTAATACGTTATAAATTTGCACCTTATGTTTTTTGAATACGATATTATAGTTGTGGGAGCGGGCCACGCCGGATGCGAGGCTGCGGCTTCTGCCGCCAACCTTGGTAGTAAAGTTCTTCTTATTACCATGAATATGCAAACCATTGCTCAGATGAGTTGCAATCCTGCAATGGGTGGAATTGCAAAAGGACAGATAATAAGAGAAATTGACGCCCTGGGAGGTTACAGCGGAATTGTAACAGACAAAAGTATGTTGCAATTCAGAATGCTTAATAAAAGTAAAGGCCCTGCTATGTGGAGTCCCCGGGCTCAAAATGATCGTACGCTGTTTGCTTCCGTCTGGAGAAGCATGTTAGAACAAACGCCAAAAGTTGACTTCTACCAGGATATGGTAAAATCAATCGTGATTAAGAACAACAGGGTTTGCGGAGTAATTACAGCTTTAGGCCATACTATTTATTCAAAAGCAGTTATAGTTACAAGCGGCACTTTCCTAAATGGAATTATTCACATTGGCGAAAAACAATTCGGCGGCGGAAGAGTGGCAGAAAAAGCGGCAACCGGGGTTACAGAACAACTTGTTGAGTTTGGTTTTGAAAGTGATCGATTAAAAACAGGGACTCCTCCCCGTGTTGATGGAAGATCTTTGGATTACACAAAAATGGAAGAACAAAAGGGAGATGATAAAATAACCGGCTTTTCTTATGCTGAAGTATCCAGAATAACACCTCAACAACAAAAAAGCTGCTTCATTACTTATACTAATTCCAAAGTACATAATATTTTAAAAACAGGGTTTGACAGAAGCCCAATGTTTAGCGGGAGAATCGAAGGTGTAGGACCCAGGTATTGCCCAAGCATTGAAGATAAAATCAATCGTTTTGCCGATAGAGACCGGCATCAAATATTTGTAGAGCCGGAGGGATTTAATACTATAGAAGTATATGTAAATGGCTTTTCCACATCCCTACCCGAAGAAGTTCAGTACGAAGGGATTCGTAGTGTGCCGGGCTTTGAATCCGCTAAACTTTTCAGACCCGGTTATGCCATTGAATATGATTACTTTCCTCCCACTCAATTAAACCATTCATTAGAAACCAAATTCATTGAAAATTTGTTTTTTGCGGGCCAGATTAACGGAACTACCGGCTATGAGGAAGCTGCCTGCCAGGGATTGATGGCAGGCATTAATGCTCATCAAAAAATAAACAATTCAGTTCCATTTATTCTAAAAAGAAGTGAGGCTTACATAGGAGTTTTAATTGACGATCTCGTTTGCAAAGGAACTGATGAGCCTTATCGTATGTTTACGAGCCGAGCCGAATACCGGACACTTTTGCGACAGGACAACGCAGATTTGCGACTAACCGAATTAAGTTATGGAATTGGCCTCGCTTCCCGGAATAGAATGGAAAAAGTTATAGAAAAAAGAAACGCGGTGATGAAAATAAGTCATCTGCTTCAAAATATTTCTGTGGAACCTGATCAGGTAAATGATTATTTAGAGGCAATGCAATCAATGCCCATATCAGAAAAACAAAAAGCCACAAAAATCTTGTTACGCCCCGATATTGACATTAACTCATTTTTTAATAGCATTCCTCAATTACAAGAGTTAAAAAAACAATATACAGATGAGCAATTGGAACAGGCTGAAATACAAATAAAATATGAGAGATATATTGAAAAAGAAAAGGACCTCGTAGCCCGCCTGTCAACTATGGAAGAACTTTTGATACCTGAAAGCTTTAATTATGATAAAGTGTCAGCCTTAAGCAATGAAGCACTTCAAAAATTTAAAAAGATAAAACCACGCACACTTGGCCAGGCAAGCCGCATAAGTGGAGTCAATCCAAGTGATGTTCAAATTTTAATGGTTTACATGGGGAGGTAATATTTTATAGCCGTTATTTATTGCACTTTACCAGTACCCCTGCACTATACCCTTATACCTAGGCCTATAATTCTAAATTAGGGTTAAATAGTTTTGATTTGGTTAATCGTATCATTTACTCTCTTTAATATTACATTGTTTAAAGCATAGGATTTGAAAATAAAACTCCTCTTCCTCTGTTTAATCTGTGTTGGTTTTATTCTTTCAAAAAACCTGGTTGCACAGAATATAAAACTCAGTGGTACTGTTTATGATTATTTCAATAAGAAACCTCTGGACGCGGTAACCGTCCAAACATCTTCTGGCCATAAAACGATAACAGATTCCACAGGCAAGTTTGCTATTGCCGTTATCCAAAAAGATTCTGTTTGGTTTTCTTTCTTATCAAAAAACACGCAAAAGTATCCTATTGATACGATTTCAGATCTTTCAAATTTTGAAGTTGCATTATATGTCGCTGCCAACTGGTTGCCGGCAGTTAAGGTCCGAAACAGTAATTATACATTTGACTCCCTGCAAAACCGTCTCGAATATGCTAAGGCTTTCAATTTTAGAAAGCCTGGTCTTAAATTTTCTTCATCTTCCTCTACACCATCTTCATATATACCGGGCAGCGTTACGGCTGGTTTAGACTTGGATGAAATTATTAACATGTTTCGCTTTAAGAGGAACCGGCAGCTATTAAGTATGCAGGAAAGATTGATTCAGCAAGAGCATGACAAATATATTAACCACCGTTTTACAAAATATCTTGCGCAAAAATTAACTTCTTTAACCGGGCCTTCGCTCGATACATTTATGTCCATATACAGGCCATCTTATGAATTGCTGACAACAATGAATGATATAGAATTAGGATATTATATAGAGCAATGCTATAAGTTATACGAGCACAAAAATAGAATGGATAATCTTCTATTTCTGAAAAAAGAAGGAGAATAATTTTCAATACGGCTTGAATTGTATCGACATAAAGAGCAAAAAATGCTCAATTATCCTATCAAGCCTGCGGCCTTACTTATTTCCAGCATTCTCTGTATTGGATTTAAAGCAGCGAGTCTTAATTCTTCATCCATTAGTATTTCCGGCTCTTCATATTCCATACATAAGTATACTTTCTCCAGAGAATTTAATTTCATGAAAGGGCAATCATTACAGGCACATGAATTATCCGGAGGAGCAGGAATAAAGGTCTTCTGCGGTGCATCTTTTTGCATTTGATGCAGTATACCGGTCTCGGTTGCAACAATAAATTCGTTACAATTATCCTGCACAGCATATTTCAACAACTGCGTGGTGCTGCCAATAAAATCTGCAATTTTTAAAACGGGATCCTCGCATTCAGGATGCGCAATTAATTTTGCTTTTGGATGGCGCAACTTAAGTTTAGTAAGCTTTTCGAGACTAAACATTTCATGTACAATGCATGCACCGTTCCACAATAACATATTTCGCCCGGTTTTTTTATTGAGGTAAGCGCCTAAATTTTTATCAGGTGCAAAAATGATTGGCTGGTCTCCGGGGACACTCTCAATTATTTTAAGCGCATTACTGCTTGTGCAAATTATATCACTTAAAGCTTTTATTTCCGCAGTACAGTTAATGTAAGAAATAACAATATGACGGGGATGTTTTTCTTTGAATCTTTTAAATAACCCGGCAGGTGCACTTTCTGCTAAAGAGCACCCAGCCTTTAAGTCAGGAAGTACGACCTTTTTTGAAGGGTTAAGAATTTTCGCCGTTTCTGCCATAAAATGCACACCGGCAAAAACAATCATATCAGCATCCGTCTTAGCAGCCTGTTGTGCAAGGCCAAGACTATCTCCAATATAGTCTGCTACATCCTGTATATCGGGTTCCTGGTAATAGTGTGCCAGCACCACGGCATTTTTTTCTTTTTTTAATCTCTCTATTTCATGAAACAGGTCAAGTGACGGGTCAACATCAACATCAAGAAAGCCCTTTTCTTCAAGTTTATGTCTTGCAGAACTTATGTTAATATCCATTGTAGTATTTAATATTATTATTTATTTATTTAAAACTCTATTATTATTACAACTGTGTATATCGTGATAACTTTCTTATCCCCATTGTGCAAAGTTAGTCAGGCAAGATTTACCAACATTAATAAACAAGCAATTCACAGTTTCGAATTCAAACAGGAAACGAGATTGATTTAATTGTCAACATACGTGAATAATCGAAAAAGAAATTATAACCATATACCTACTCACCTAATATTAACTGTTAATTAAGATAAAGGAATTTGTGCCAAATATTATAAAAATCACAAAAGAGTCGTTTAACGAAGTTTTTATTACAAAACTTTGCAGAATGAAAATAATTTTTAGGGGACTTATCAACAGGAAGAGTTGCTTATTAACCGCGTTATGTTAAAATGAGTTTCACAGGAATAAAAAAGAAAACGGGAGGATGTTTATGATTAGCAGCGTTACAAATAATCCGGGGTAAATCATTTGATTCATTTTTAACCTTGATGAGCTTTGCCTCGGGATATGGACAATTTGCTGAAATGGTTTATTCCACTATTTTTGCCATCCTTTTTAACTATTATATATTATGTCACTTATTCAGAGAATACGCGATAAGGCGGCCTGGTTCATATTTGGGGCGATTGCATTGTCTTTACTGGCATTTATTTTACAAGATGCACTTACGCGTAAGGGAGGAAGTATGTTCGGCAATTCATCGACTGTGGGCAAAGTGAACGGAGTAAGTATTGATAGAACAGATTTTGAAAATAAACTTAGTTTTTACGAACAGGCAAATGGTGCTCAGCGCGACCAATTGATTGGCAGTGTATGGGAATATATTGTTGAGCAAACTGTTATGCAGCAGGAATACAATAAACTCGGATTACAGGTAACCTCTAAAGAATTAAGTGATATCCTGTTTGGAACAAATCCACCTTCATGGCTGCAGCAGGCATTTACTGATCCCTCCACCGGTATATATAATGCTGATGCAGCTCGCCAGCAATTTTCGCAGATGAAAAAAAATTCAAACGATCCGCGTGTGGCTCAGGTATACCAGGCTTATATTGAGCCTACAATACAACAAGCGTTTCGGCAAAAATATCAGTCAATGATTACAAGCGCTGTATACATACCAAAATGGCTCGCAGAAAAAACAAATGCGGATAATAATTCAATAGCAAAAATTTCTTACGTAACAGTGCCCTATACTGCTATCAGCGATAGCACAATAAAAGTAACCGATGATGATATAAACGCATATGTAAAAAAGCATTCAAAGCAATTTGAGCAGAAGGAAGAAACAAGGCAAATTTCTTATGTATCATTTCCGGCTTCACCAAACCATGAAGATACGCTTGCAGTTCTTAACCAGTTAAACCAGCTTAAATCTCAATTTGCTGCTACCACGGATGAGAAATCGTTTTTGTCAAAAAATGGAACCGAGACACCATTTTATAATAGTTACATAAGTAAGACAGAGCTGAAACAAAAAGTAAATGATTCTTCTTTATTTAATCTTTCACCTGGCCAGGTTTATGGACCTTATATAGATGCAAATAATTATGTACTCGCAAAAATGATAGACAAAAAGCAATTGCCTGATTCAGTTAAGGTACGCCATATACTTGTTTCAACGCATCAGCAACAAGAACAGGGAGGTGCATTGATGAGAGTAAGAGAAGATAGTGCTGCGCACAAAAGGCTTGATAGTGCAATCGCTTTGATTAATTCAGGATCTAATTTTGATTCTGTTTGCGCTAAATATTCCGAAGACCCGGGAAGCAAGGACAAAGGAGGTGTATACGATTATTTTTCTTCCGGCAGAATGGTTGAGGAATTCAATGATTTCGCATTCGAAGGAAAAACAGGCGACAAAAAAGTTGTTCAAACGTCCTA
>DATBFI010000121.1:0-4403 GCA_036558585.1 Chitinophagaceae bacterium | reverse complement strand
AAATACTTTATTTCAGTTTCAGGCTGCTTTGATTTTGTTATCGCATGAAAATTTGCAACGGTAAAAAATTTCCCTTCGAATTTGAAAGTCGCAAAATAGGGCTCTCTGTCAATTGCAACATTATACTTTTTTTCCAGCCATGCTTTCCCTGTTAAAGCAAGTTTGGCTGTTTTCCAGATAAAAGCGTATCGTTCTGTTTTATAAGAACTGCTAACAGTGGGATCACTAATCGTGTAATCCCATTTAAAACCTTTCCTGTTTAGCTCACCGGTTAACTTCGCAATAGCCCGGGAGCCTCCCTCTCCCGCAACAACTTCCTGGATTGCGATCAGGTCAAAATCCTTCACTGCGTTTGCGATAAAATTTATTGTCGAGTCATTTTTTGATTTGCCGAAATTTTCAAGGTTCCATGAGCACATGGTGATTTGTGCGAAAAGGATACCAGGAAGAAAAGCTAAAAACGAGAGAATGAATATTTTTTTCATCAATGAAGGTTAAGGGTGTAACTAAAAGTTGCCGGTAAATTTAAAATTTATATTTCAAAGCTAAAGCTAATCATGAGACATAGCATTACAATCAACTTTATATTTATCTGATATTGCCTTAGTCAATCAGCATCATTGTTACGTTACGGGTCGGTTGAAAATAACCAACACACAACAACAAACCCGGACGCACTTTTAATTTATTAAACAACCAATCGGCAACAGACCTGTTCTGGAATGAACGCATACCAAAAAAATCAGCTACATTTATCCTGCTCAAATATTTAAAGATCACTTCAAAAATATTTGCTATGAAATCACGTCGCACCTTTATTAAAAGTACGCTGGGGAGTATAGCTGCATTAGCTGCAGGCAGCAATGCTTTCGCCGCTGTTCTGTTACCAAAACAAAAACAAAAACTGGGGGTTGCTTTAGTGGGTCTTGGTTATTACAGCACAGACCTGCTGGCGCCTGCATTACAGCTTACAAAATATTGTGAGCTAAAAGGTATTGTTACGGGTACACCCGAAAAGGCAAAAAAATGGCAGGCACAATACAATATTGCCGATAACAGCATCTACGACTATACAAGTTTTGACAAAATTGCCAACAATCCCGGGATAGATGTAATTTATATCGTGCTGCCGCCTTCCATGCATGCGGAATATGTCATTAGAGCTGCTAATACGGGTAAACATGTATGGTGTGAAAAACCAATGGCATTAACGGTTGCAGAATGCCAGACTATGGTTGATGCATGTAATAAAAACAAGGTAAAACTTAGTATTGGTTACAGGATGCACCATGAACCCAACACGCAAAAGGTGATACAATTTGGTAAGGATAAAAAATACGGTAGCATTATAAAAGTAGAAGCTTATGCGGGCTATGTGGATGACAGGACGAACCACTGGAAACAGATCAAAAGAATGGGAGGTGGTTCAATGTATGATATGGGCGTGTACCCTTTAAATGCGGCGCGATATATAACAGGTGAGGAGCCGGTTGCAGTTACAGCACAGCAATCAACCACGAGACCCGGGATATACAAAGAAGTGGATGAAACGATGCATTTTAAATTAGAATTTCCGAGCGGTGCCACAGCAGATTGTGAATCAAGTTTTGGAAAGAATATGAACAATATGATGACCACCTGCGCGAAAGGCTGGTATAAACTCGATCCCTTTTCCGCTTACAGCGGTGTGCAGGGAAGTACAAGCGATGGCATGACAATTTCGCCTGCCATTACGGAAGTGCCTCACGAACAGGTAAAACAAATGGACGAAGACGCGCTTGCTATTATGCAGAATAAATCAGTGCTGGTGCCCGGTGAAGAAGGTTTGAAAGATATACGCGTGGTAGAGGCAATTTACCGTTCAACAAAAGAGAACAAGCGGGTTGTGATCAGTTAACAGAAGTGAGCAGCGCACTTACATTTGATGTTTCACATATTTGTGGTTTAATTTCTTATCCTTAAAATTTGAATCAAATGGCTATACTATTTTTATTTTTTTCAATTTTTATTTTTCATCCGGAAACGTCTGCCTTATCGCATATTAAAGCGGCTGATGAATTTCAGATTAAACGGGGCACCAATATTAGTCACTGGCTTTCTCAAAGTGATGCAAGGGGCGATAAGAGAAAAAATTATTTTACAGAAAAAGATGTGCAATACCTCGCTGGTCTTGGGTTTGATCATCTTCGCATTCCAATTGATGAAATGCAGCTTTGGCACGAAAACGGCGAAAAAGATGAAGAAGCTTTTTCTCTCTTACAGGATGCATTGAACTGGTGCGAAAAATATAAGCTCAAGGCAATAGTAGATCTTCATATTTTGCGATCTCATCACTTTAATGAAAAAGTAAAACCATTGTGGACTCAGCCTGCTGCACAGGAAAGATTCTTTCAATGCTGGCGCGATTTATCAGCCGCACTTAAAAAATACCCTGTTGAAAATGTTGCTTACGAACTGATGAATGAACCTGTTGCCGATGATCCTGAAGACTGGAACAAACTTGTAGAAAGAGCAGTAGCGATCATTCGCCAGGCAGAACCCACAAGGAAGATAGTTATCGGATCAAATCGCTGGCAAAGCGCGGATACTTTTGATAAACTACGCATTCCTCCTAACGATAAAAATATCATTCTCAGCTTTCACATGTATGAGCCATTTTTGTTAACCCATCATGAAGCTTCATGGACGAACATTAAAGATTATAAGGGGCCTGTAAATTATCCGGGTGCCATCGTAAACGAGGGTGATCTGAAAAACTTGCCCGATAGTTTACGCGGGGTAATTATGAGGAATGAAACTTACTATACAAAAGACTCTATACAGAAACATTTTGCCAAGCCGATAGCCGTTGCAAAAAAATATGGGCTTCCTCTATACTGCGGTGAATGGGGCTGTCTTTCTACCTCACCCGAAAAAGCCCGCTTGCAATGGTATCGCGATATAAAATCTGTTTTGGAAGCGAATGACATAGCTTGGGCAACGTGGGACTATAAAGGCGGCTTTGGGATCATAAACGACGAGAATAAGGAAGAGAAAGAATTGATACAAATTTTAGTGGGGAAATAAGTTTTCAAAATAAATTGTGGTTGAGTTTTAGAATGATTTTCATGTACCCGACTACATTATTTCATGGCATCTCTCTTGCGTCGCACTCTTGTACTTTATCTTTTTCATGGCATCGACCAATATGATTTCCAGTCAAAAATTGTCGTTCTTTCTGTAAGATGATGCTACACAAAATTACCTTCACGGTGTAATGATAAAACGGGTATATGATTCAGGTACACTAATCCCCTGGTGTGCGTTTGCTGAAATATTCCGTACCACAAACCATGTCGTGCCGGTATCACCAGGAGTATATCAATATTTTCCGCAGCTGTAAAATTATCGATCGCTTTAAAAATATTTGCAAACCCGGGTTCATAATAGTGGGGCGATAAATCAGCAAGACCCTCTTGCAATAGTTGCTTACTCGCTTCTGCCTGCCTGTCTATGGTCTCAGATGGCGACACTACATTAATGACATATAGCTCTGCTTTTGTAAACTGAACAAGCCGCCTGATCATTGACACGGGTGCATCAAGATTCTTCCTGTAATAATTACAGGCAAATGCAATTTTTTTAATGGGTCTGTATTGTACCTGTGCAGGTATAATCAGGACAGGTATGCCAACGTCAACAAACGCATCAATAATATTGGCATCCCATGAAAGTAGTTCTGAATAAGTGCCATTTGTACCCATAACAACCAATGCAGCTTCTTCTTCGCCGATCTTAAATCGCAACTCTTCCATAAATACTCCCGTCACCATTTCGGTGCTTATATTGATCTGTGGGTAGGTTGATCTTACCCATTCATATTCCGCCTGCAATTTTTCCTCATCACGGGCAATGGTTTCACTCATCGCCGCCATTGCTATGGCATCCCCGGTCATAGATGCAGCAAAAGAAAAAATATTGAGCAGCAAAACAGTTGTATGCGGGTTATCCAGGAACCTGCATGTATAATCGAGCGCATTGCGTGATGATTCGGAAAAGTTGGTCACTACAATTACTTTAGCCATAAATTCTTCTTCCTGTTTTTTTGGTATTACTTAATGGGCTGCCTCTGCCATGCTCATTTTTGATTTCGATCTTTTTATAAATACCAGTACAATGGGTATACATGCAAGAAACATACAGCCTATGTACAAAAAAATGTCCATATAAGATAGTATGGTGGCCTGCACAGTTACGGAACCATCAAGCATCTTGTAAGCAGTTTGCAATGCAATATTGGCGGGCATCCCTTTTGCCTGTATACTTCCTGCAATTGCGTTCACCCGGTGCTGTACTGCCGGATCATAAATGTTAAGATTAGCAACAAGATCACTCCTGTGCCCAACAATGTCTCTTGATAAATA
>DATBFI010000120.1:0-7101 GCA_036558585.1 Chitinophagaceae bacterium | reverse complement strand
ACAATGCTATCATAATCATTTTGTTCAAGATCTTCAATTACAATAGCGGCGACCACTTTTTCGGTGGCAGAATCAGTTGGGCTAAGATCAGGAACTGATAGTTCTTTCTGGCAGGAAGTAAAGATCAGCAGAGATAAAATAAGGATGGGAAGCCATTGTTTCATGAGATGCAGAAAGAATACAAATATAAATCTTATCGGTAAGCGTCGAAGTTTCCGGTAGTTACACTAATCTTTTCAATATCTTACAAAAGAACTGTTCAAAAAAATCATTAATTTAAATTCACTATTCTTTCAAACAGCTGCAAATGAAAACACAATTATTTTTCACAAGAAGACTTACTTTGTTTGCGACTCTTTTTATGTCAGTGCTACTATCCCGGGCTCAGGAGATAGGATTAGAATTATATAGTCTCCGTAATCAATTCAAAACAGATGTGCCTGGTACACTTGCTAAAATAAAAAGCTGGAACATAAAAGAAATAGAAGGAGGCGGAAGTTATGGATTGCCTGTTGATGAGTACAAAAAATTGCTGGCACAAAACAATTTAAAAATGATAAGTGTGGGAGCAGACTTTGATCAATTATCGAAGGACCCGCAGGCTGCAATTAATGAAGCTAAAACTTTTGGTGCAAAATATATTGTATGCTTCTGGATTCCGCATAACGGGGATGAATTTACAATTGATGATATCAAAAAAGCGATCGATGTGTTCAGCGCGGCAGGCAAATTGATACATGAAAATGGTTTAAGTTTTTGTTATCATCCGCATGGTTATGAATTCAGATCTTATGAAGGAGGTACATTATTCGATTATTTGGTACAACACACAGATCCGAAATATTTGAATTTTGAAATGGATGTTTTTTGGGTGAAACATCCGGGGCAGGACCCCGTTGCCCTGCTTGAAAAATATCCAAACCGTTTTTTGCTGATACATCTTAAAGACCGGAAACCGGGTACACAAGGAAACCAGAATGGTAATGCGGATGAAGAGAGCAATGTAGTATTAGGACAAGGAGATGTTAATATTGCTGCTGTTATGAAAGCAGCTAAAAAGATCGGTATAAAACATTATTTTATTGAGGATGAATCTCCAAGACCGGAGGAGCAAATTCCTGAAAGTCTTGCCTATTTGCATCAGTTAAAATAAGCATTGGTGATCAGATAGAAGTGGCATGCCTGATCTTGCAATAACAATTTTCAACCTATCCAAATCTCAAGTGATCAAATTTTAAATCCCGGAAAGGAAAAGGGTTAAATTCTTCAACACATGAAAAAGGTGGAAATTTTTTTCCACCTTGATAATTTCTAATTTCTCTTAGTTGATTTCAATCATTCTTGGCGGCTTTTGCTTAGCATGCTCTTTCTTCGGAATTAAAAGATGCAACACACCATTATTATATTTAGCCTGAATTTTATTTTCATCCACAACATCTTTGGGCAATTGAAAACTGCGCTGGAATGACTGATAACTGAATTCACGCCTTGTGTATCTTTCGTCCTCTTTATCTTCCCATTCATTTTTCTTTTCACTGCTGATGGTTAACATATTTCCATCCAGTTCCACTTTAAAATCATCTTTTTTCATTCCGGGTGCGGCAACTTCTACTTCAAAGTTGTCATTGGTTTCTTTTACATTAATAGCCGGAATTGTTGTGTTGGTGGATGAACCATTCCCCATTCCCCAGTCCCAGATATCTTTTGCAAAAAGGTCATTGAACAGGCTGGGTACACTTGGAAAGAAATCGTTTCTTCTGATAAGTGACATAGTAGCCTCCTTTTTTGTTTTGATGATTTTTTTACAACATTTAAAAGAATAAAAACATCTTTAACCTGCAATCAAAATGCCACTGCATTTGATTGTGAATTTTTTTCAGTTTTTAGTGTCTGTGTGACATTGTCAGGTGAAAATATTTCCTTTTTGTGGGAAAATTTCGAGGAGTTTTATAGTATGCGGTTTGGTTGTCAGCCCGGGTAACGTTTACTGATTATCTATCGTTTACCTGCAAGTCTTTGATTGCTGCAAAAAAACTTGCTATTATTTAAAAATGTCACTGCTTAAATGTTTAAATGCTTCCATTGCACCCATATACTCACAGGTTCTGGCTCCTGCTTTATTCGCGTTGTAAATGATATGTTTCCAGTCCTCCTTTGTCAATGCCAGGATTTCCGGTAATGATTTATTGCTTAGCTGGTATAATACTGCACCTACAAAAGCATCGCCTGCACCTGTAGTATCAACAGGGATTACAGGAATGCTTGAGATAATTTCAGTGCTGTTATTTATTCCCAGCAATGTGCCTTCCTTTCCCAACGTAATAGCAAATACCGCCTTTGTTTTTTCCAGTAAATTATTTACCGCATCTTCCAGAGTGGCTTTACCAGTAATGAGATAAGCTTCTTCGTCACTTAATTTAAAAAAATGACAGCTCTCCAAAAAATTCCATGATTGACCAGTAAAACTTTGTGTACTGTTCTTAAACAGCAAATGCCTGTAATTGGGATCGAAACTGATAAACACATTTTGTTGTAATGCTTTTTGCATGAGTCCCTGGTAAGCAATCTGTAAAGGGCCCGGTAGAAATCCTGTAGCCGAACCAAAATGCACAATTGAAAATTCATTGAGGTCAATATCCTCAACTTCCTTTCTGCTTAATTCTCCGTCAGCACCGCGGTTGAAATAAAAATCTCTTTCACCGTCATCCATCAGGGATACGAATGCGAATGTTGTAAAATGATGTTCATCCTGCAGCAACCATTTTGTGGATACACCAAACGATTGCATTGTATCGATCAAATGTTTGCCGAAAGGATCAGCGCCCACTTTAGCTGCTAACTCCACTTTCCCACCTAATGCAGCAATAGCGGCAGCAACATTGGTAGGCGCTCCACCGGGCTTCTTTAAAAAATGTTGTCCTTCGGAAAGCGATTTGTTTTTGTCAACACAAATCATGTCTATCAATGCCTCGCCGATGCATAGAATTTTTTTCATGGTAAATATTTTTTTCTTTGAGGGAAGGTTCGGACACTTTACTTAATGCTTCTATAAAGTTAGCGCCTGCCTGAAATATTCGTTCAAAATTGCCCTCTGGAATATTAGCCCATTGATTTTAAGTTTTATGAATTTTATTCACTAACCCGCAGAAACCTTTCTTATGTATAAGTTTTTATCGTCCTGTTCTTTTTTAGTAAACCACTCATTAACATTCCTTATTTAAAAAGCCAGGCAAAAGTTTTGTCGATCACTATTTCAATAAAATTTTATTCAAAACAAGTCACCAGGATCCCTGTTTGGTGTATCAATTCTTTGCTTTTGTCGCATAGTACTCATTATGCCGTGCATTTTTACAAAACAGGTTTAAACATTTCAGAAAAGAAACTATCTACAAACTGTATTGCTTAAGATGAAAAAGACTTCAGATTAATTTTCTTTCAAACTAAAGATTATGACGGAGAAATTTTTATTTATGGCGGTTATATGCGCCGTAATTTTTTCTGCAACAAAATTATCAGCACAAGATTCCTCTGTTACTCAGGCACCGGATAAATGGACACTACAAGCTTGCATCGATTATGCAAAGCAGCACAATATTCAACTGAATTCGTTACGGTTAAGTCAGCAGTTAAACGAACAAGACCTGCTGCAGTCAAAAGCAGCCAAGCTGCCAAATTTATCGGGTTCGGTATCCCAGTCTGTTACAGGAAATAAAAATGCAAACGCTAATGCCGGTAATTCAAACGTTGAGGCCGGAGGTTTTCAATCGCAGGCAAACTTTGCCGGCAATTATTCTTTAAACTCTTCCTGGGTATTGTACAATGGCGGATATACCAATAACGACATCAGGGAAAAAAATCTTCTTGTGCAGTCCGCCAATCTTAATATTCTGCAAACACAAAATGATATCACGCTGCAAATAACACAAGCTTTTCTGAATATTTTACTCGCAAAAGAAAATATTGTGTATGCAGAAGATTTAATCAAGACATCGCAATCTCAATTACAGCAGGGGCAGCAGCGTTTTGATGCCGGCGCCATTGCAAAAAAGGATCTCGTACAACTGCAGGCACAACTCGCAAATGACGAATATACACTCGTGACGTCACACAATAACCTGAGGCAAAATGAGTTAACGCTTAAGCAAATCCTGCAACTACCTTCTTCATACGATTTTGAAGTTTCAGCGCCGGATACATTGATAACGGAAAAAGTATATCCTCCTTTGCAGGAAGCAGAAAGTAAAGCGTTACAAACAAGGCCGGAAGTAAGGAATGGGGAATTAAATGTGGAGGTTGCACAAACAGATATGAATAAAGCCAGGGCAGGGGCTTTGCCAACAGTGAGTGTTGGTGCGTCGCTGGCCACGGGTTATTCTGATTATCAAACCGGTAAGTATGCAAGCCAGTTAAACGATAATTTTTACCAGCAATTGGGTGTCACTCTTTCAATTCCCATTTTCAACAATCGAATTACTAAAACAAATATTGAAAAATCGAAAATTCAAATAGACCAGGCGAGGCTTTCATTAGAGGATACAAAAACAGTTTTGTCATAGGAAGTGGAGCAGGCATACATAAATGTACTTAATGCGCAAAGCCAGTATACAGCGGCAGAGAAACAGATGGAGGCAAATGAAGAGAGTTATCGGATAACAACTGAAGAGTTTAAAATTGGTTCTGTGAATATGGTTGACCTGCTGCAGCAAAAAAATCTTTACGTGCAATCATTGCAGGCATACATACAGGCGAAGTACAACGCAATGCTAAGTTTAAAAATATACAAGTTCTATACCGGGGAGCCTATAGCATTATAACCCCCTGAAATTAAATACAAGAAAAAATGATAATAAAACTTTTTAAAGAGCCAAATGAAGAACAAAGCGTACAAGAGTCCGCCTAAGGCGGAACAAACGAATCATAGTAATAATACAAGTTGGTTCATAAAAAAATAAAATATCAAAAACATTGAAAGATGAAAAAGTATAAATGGCTTTTAATTATAGCATCGATTTGTTTAGTAGGAGCAGTAAGCTGGTACTGGAAATTTGGTGAGAAGGAAAAACCATTGTTGCTTGGAACCGAACAACCGCATATTGGTTTCATAGCAAACTCCATTACTGCAACAGGCACTGTACAACCTGTTGATACGGTTTCGGTGGGTACGCAGGTTTCAGGTACACTAAAATATATCTATGCGGATTTTAATTCAAAAGTAAAGAAAGGGCAATTGATCGCAGAGCTGGACAAATCATTATTCCAGGCGCAGGCAGACCAGGTAAAAGCCAATTTAAGTTCGGCAAGAGACCAGTTAGTATACCAGCAAAGTAATTTTAACCGACAATCGCAATTGTATAATGCAGGAGCAATAAGCAAAGCAGATTATGAAACAGCGCTGTATCAATACAATAGCGCAAAAGCAAACGTGGCAAGCATTTCAGCACAGTTGCAATCGGCTGAAAAAAATCTTTCGTACGCCGATATTTATTCGCCTATTGATGGCACAGTACTTAGCAGGAACGTAAGCACAGGACAAACAGTTGCAGCGAGTTTTAATACACCAACACTGTTTGTTATTGCTAAAGACCTTACAAAAATGCAGGTACAGGCTGATGTAGATGAAGCGGATATTGGTAATGTAAAAAAAGGACAGGAAGTAACATTTACCGTTGATGCTTTCCCCGATGACAGTTTTACGGGAACGGTGCAGGATGTTCGTTTGAATCCTGCTGTTTCCGCGAATGTGGTTACCTACACAACGATCGTTGATGCGCCAAATGAAAATATGAAACTGAAGCCGGGCATGACGGCAAGCATTACTATTTATACAAAACAAGTGCAGCATGCGATGCTCATTTCTGCAAAGGCTTTAAAATATAAACCTGACTCTTCTCTTTTAAAGCAGTACAAAATTGTTGGCTTAAGCAGACCAGTTGCACAACATAACCAGGATTTAAATACAGCTCGCAGTGAAGTAAAAGCACATCACCATGCAGATTCAACAGGTATAGATCTTTTGCAAACAGAAGATGTGAAAAATGCAATTGTATGGATAAAGAAAGATAATATGATCACGAAAAAATTTATAAAAATCGGGTTGAATGATGATACACATGTGCAGGTAGTAGAGGGTTTGAACGCAAATGACGTGGTGATTGACGGTGAGCAGCAAAGCAGTAAGGGAATTGCTTCGGACAATACGGTAAAGAGTCCTTTCATGCCACAAAGACCGGGAAGCAATAGCCAGAGACCTGATCAAAGCAGATAATGATAGAATAAAATTATGCAGCATGGAAAATAAAATTCTTGAGATACAAAACCTGAAACGTGATTTTAAAATGGGAAGTGAAGTCGTTCACGCCTTGAAAGGCATAAGCTTTAGTGTGCAGGCCGGAGAGTTTGTTACAATAATGGGCAGCAGCGGATCGGGTAAAACAACATTATTAAATATTCTCGGCTGTCTTGATAAACCAACCGATGGCGATTATTTGCTCGATGGTGTGGATGTAAAAAAATTATCGCGTAACGACCTGGCGAAGCTGCGCAATCACAAGATCGGCTTTGTCTTCCAGGCATATAATCTTTTGGCGAGGACAAGTGCATTGGAAAATGTGGAGTTGCCATTATTGTATAATTCATCAGTGTCTTCGAAAGAAAGAAAGGAAAAAGCAGTGCATGCACTCGAAGCCGTGAAACTTGAAGAGCGATTAGACCATAAACCTAACCAATTGTCCGGTGGGCAGCAGCAGCGTGTTGCAATTGCGCGTGCCTTGGTAAATGAACCGGTAATGATCCTCGCTGATGAGGCAACGGGCAATCTCGATACAAGAACGTCCTATGAGATCATGGCTTTGCTGCAGGAGTTGAACGAGCAACACGGAAAAACGATCGTGTTTGTTACACATGAACCTGATATTGCTTCTTTCAGCAGTCGCACAATCATGCTGAAAGACGGAAAAGTAATTAAAGACAGTGTAAACCCCAATGTGCGTTCCGCGAAAGAGGTGATCGCAGGCTTGCCGATGACAGATGATTATTGAGCTCGGTTTGATGAATGTGATTTCATCAGTTTGTCATCCCGACGTTAGGAGGGATCTATATCGA
>DATBFI010000119.1:0-1595 GCA_036558585.1 Chitinophagaceae bacterium | reverse complement strand
TCTTCAAAAAGATCAGCCATTGCAATAATGTTTGTATTGGTGTTTGCCGACATAGAAGAGATGACTGCTGTGCCCCTGTTGCCGCAACCGATTATTCCAACCCGAATTGCCGAATTGGCCCTCGAACCAAAAACTATTTCCGGCTTTAAAATCGTCATAGCAGAAAGAGCAGCAGTAGTTTTAAGAAATGATCTTCTTTTGATTGTTGTCGTCATGATGTTTTTTATAATTTAAATAGTTTTTTATTAATTGCATTCATGCCATTATACTGTGGTTGCACCGCAAGTAATTCGTCCGCGAAAATTACTCTATCTTCATAACATTCTTCAGAGCGGCTGAATTACACACGAGATTATCGCGATATCATTAAATCCCGGCGAAATAAGGTAAATCCTGTGAAATAGGATAAATTTTTTGGGTATTTAAAAGCATAGGGTAAGGACGAACTCCCGGCGTCTTAATAAAAATTGACGCTATAATAAACTGCTGGGTAGCTGTAACTCTTAAGCTGTCTATTCAGGAAAAACATATACTAAACGATTTCAGAGATTGAATGCATTAACACCTCAGAAAAAGCCGAAAGAAAAAGCAATTTTAGAGAAACAAGACATCATAACATTAGTGACTTTTGTGCTATTATTTAAACTAAAAAAAATACTATGATTTCAAAAATGTCACATGTAAGTATTTATGTCCTTAACCAGGATAGCGCTTATGATTTTTATGTAAACAAACTTGGTTTTAAAGTCCATACGGATGCGCCCATGGGCGAAGGCTTGCGCTGGTTAACAGTCACTCCACCCGAACAACCAGAGCTGGAAATTACGCTTATGCCAATCGTAGAAGGGATGATGTTTACTAAAGAATCTGCTTCAATAATGAAGGAGCTGGTAAAAAAAGGAACCTTTGGATTTGGTGTATTTGAATGCAGGGATATTTATGCCACTTACGAAGAGCTGAAAGCAAAAGGCGTTAAGTTTACTAAAGAACCAAAGAAAGAATTTTATGGAGTAGAGGCTTTGTTTAAAGACGATTCGGGTAACTGGTTTTCACTTGGTCAAAAGGAATAATTAATATGGAACAAAAAATTCAATTGCTGCATCCCTCGGGAAAGAGGGCAGTGCGCATAGATATTAACAAATATGTCGCTATCAAAAAAGCGCTTTTAAATTGTTTAAAACAAAAGAAAGAATTAACACATAAAGAAATTCTGCAGTCCGTCATTGATTATTTTAAAAAGAATAAAATAAAATTTGAGGGCTCAGTTGAATGGTATATGGAGTCGGTTAAACTTGACCTTGAAGCAAATAAAATTATTGAAAGAGTTTATGACAAATCACGTCTAAAATTCAAGCTTGCAAAGTGAGCTTCCATTAAAAATATGATATTGCCTGCTTTTAAAGTTGTTGACAAAAGTAAATCTGCTATCACCTGCCATTCTTGAAGAAATAGTGTAAACTTTAGTCATTCATGGAAAATATTTTTGTGAGAAGCGAGTTATTAGAAAGTGAAAACAAAAAAATTCCGAATGAAAAATGTTCGTATCCTGATTTTTCCCTTCTATATTTTTATTTTACTGCCATTATTTTCTTCCG
>DATBFI010000118.1:0-2893 GCA_036558585.1 Chitinophagaceae bacterium | reverse complement strand
CGATCTTATCTTTCATTCTTGTTTACTCACTTACCTGAGTGTACTTTAATATCCTTCATGGTTTTATACCTGTTATCAGGTATGTAGAAGTTATAATGGCGTCTTATAAAGTGTAAGAGAAGCTACGTTTAGGTTATTACTCGTTTTTGATTCATTATTCGTGTCGAGTTTTTTTAAAATATAATCTTCTGCTTTGGAAAATAAGATTGACTCTTTTGAGTGGCCTGGTAACCTGCATTTGATGACATATAAAATCGCTGCTTTTACATTATATTCAATTAGCTTTTTTGAATGCCTGTATTTCAAAGAATTGATTTCAATAATAAGATGATTGGCGGCATGCTGTTTATTCTGTGTTTGAGCAAATGACACGGCCAGTTCATTAGCAATTTGAATTAGAGTTGGCATCTTTTACTTTGAATAAATTAATGGTAAAAAGTTTTCGTTGTCCTCTTCACATGCACATAATTTTCAGTCAAAATTGCTTCCTAAAAATACTAAATATTTTTATTTATAAATATCTATAGATTTTGTAGATATTATAATTCTTATCAAAGCAACAACGATCAAAAAGCTCTGTGGGAAGTAAGCCGGGGCACTGGGTACTCTATGAAAGTATCATGTTAGAACCTAATATAGATATGGCAATTCGAACTTTTTGGACTTCTTTTTTTAAACCAACCTGATATAGAAATATCAGGTTTAAGCCAAAATAAATTGCTATGAGAAAAAATTAATTCCCTTCAACGTGAATATCTTTTCTTAACTGCTATAAGAACTAATTAAAATGCTGCTGGTTAAATAAGTGAATAGTTATTTTTCTAAATTTTATTAACTGGTTTATAAATAGCTCAACCACCATTTGCTCAATTGATGTGTTCTTTTATAATGATCGAACCATTTACATATTGGATATAAAACCAGGATGAGTGTTATCCACACCCCATATATAATTGGCAAATCGAAACCATAACCCTTTAACTGCGGTGCGGCCTGAACCCCTCGTTGATAATATCATATCTGACAATTTGTATCCACTGATAAGTGCTGCCACTACAGCGAATATGTGTATAAGAATATGGGCCAGGTAATAGAACATTGGCACTCTTCCCAAAATTGTGATTTTTTCCATCCAGGTATTAAGAGGCTTTTCCATAAGTGCAAGAAAAATAAGAGCCGGCCCCAATGTCACCAATATATAAAGAAGAGAAGGTGGATACTTGGTAACATTCAAAAAAGAGAGAAAACTGAAGACGGTATTTTTTTGCACTGACCACTCGATTGGGTCACCATAAAAATTACCTAATCGTAAAATGATAAAAAGGGCAATTGCGCCAATTCCAATGTAAAGAAATATTTTTCTTCTCTTCTCCGGATCGTAGCCCCGGTTAAAGAAACTACCAAAACAATATCCAACCGCCATTATACCGATCCATGGTAATAAAGGATACTGTACATTAACAGAAAATGCCCCGAGATTAAAAAGTCGCGGCTCATGTAATAAGGCCCAGATGAAAGATAAAATACCGTCTCCGGGTATATGCACATTATCCAGCAAGTTGTGAGCTGCAATTAATAAAATACCTGTTAATAGTATCAGGCGCCGGCTCATATAGACCAGTGCCGATAGAGTGATCATACAGATGCCGATAGCCCATATTACCTGTAGATTAAAATAAGGATAGGCAGGATTAAATGTTCGGAACAATGATAAGATAAAGAGCTCTGCAAATACTAACCACACGCCTCTTTTAAGAAGAAAAAGAGATAATTCTTTCCTGCTTTTCTTCGTACCATATAAATATGCCGAAATGCCTGCAAGAAAAACGAAAACGGGTGCACAGAAATGAGTGATCCATCTTGTGAAAAATAAGATCACATTTGTCTGAGCCAGATCTGTGGGGTCATATATAAAAGCGCTATTGTGAAAATAATCCCGAACATGATCAAGGGCCATTATGATCATTACAATGCCTCTCAAAAGGTCAATCGATTCAATACGTTTTGCTTTCGCCTTTACAGTACGGGAGATCGCAGTTGCAGGTTGAGTCATAGTTATTGCTGGCATTGACTTGAATTTTCTGTGATAGAATGATTTTTTAGGGACTGTAGATTTCTTATATTCTTTGTAATGCCGCGACAGAAAAAAAAGAGGAACCGGTTGCTGAAGTTTAGCTACTTCCGGTTCCGTTGCCGCCATTCCCTCTATTGTTGTTTGATAAAAAGAAAAAGTAATAAGCGCATAACAGTTGCCGAATTTTTATTTTTTATAGTTCATTTCTATTTATTCGGCCATGGTTACTCATTAGTTGTTATGCTTATGATTGTTAAAGAACAATGGTGAATGAGTTATTCGGATGTAAAATTATAAGACAATTACATCGCTAAGGAAGGAAATGACCTATCGGCGGCTGAAGGCTGATTTCCGGCATAATCTATTTCCCCAACGTTTTTTAATATCTGCACCGGTGAATTTTTAAGGCAGGTACTAAATCATTTGCAGGCAGATAAAGATTTCTAATGATGCGTATTGATGAAAGTATGATTCCTATTTCACCTATTGAAAATTAAAAAGCGCCGGTAATTGTTTCACAGTTACCGTGCGGCAGGTTATAATTTTAAAACATTGCTTTTTTATTTACTTGCCTTCTGCCTGCTCACTTCACTTTTACCTTTTGCTATAATAAGTATAATATGAAATTGATAAGATCAATTATGAAATTGTTTTTAAGGAACAACCGCCGCCAGTCACCTGTTTCAACTGCTGTGTCAGAAGGAATAAAAGATATGTTTAGGGAAATGGGTTATCGCTTTTGATGAAAATGATCAAACAGTGTAAGTGCAGATGTGCTTTTATATTATGACCAGCTCCTCCAAATAGAAATTGAAAAGC
>DATBFI010000117.1:0-6402 GCA_036558585.1 Chitinophagaceae bacterium | reverse complement strand
TGAAATCGCCTTTCTGCAGTGCCATCATGCCTAACTGCAGTTTGTTTGCGCCCTCAGCTTCCGGCATGGGAGCGCCGAGTGAGGAACTTTTTTTCAAATGCTTTTCTGCAGTATCAAAATCCTGGTGCATCATCGCTATATTACCTTTAACTGTGTAATAAGTTGAGCGGATAGGTTTGTACAATAAATTAGGGAACCAGATATCTTTCAAAATTTTTTCTACTTCCTCTAAGTTGCCCTTCTCCATCGGCTCCTGGATAAGACGCATAGGACCAATAAAAAAATTTGTGAATAAGCCAATAACTCCAATAAAATATAAAGGAAAGGCAGGCCAGAAACTGGTACCTGTAAGATTTAATACAACCGCGATGAGGATAGCCAATATGCTTAACCAAAAACGATACCTGATTAAAAAATTATAAAACTTCATACGCACAATTTAGGAGGGCAAAGATAGAGAAGGTTTTAAGTTTTGAGTTTTACGTTCTGAGTTTTAAACTATCAAAACTTATCATCATTTACTTCAATCCAATAACCGTCCGGGTCTTGCAAATAAATTTGTTTTATACCATCAGGGCGGAGCTGCGGATCTTTTGAACTCTGTGTCCAGTTACCATATTTCACATTTACTGCATCGAGATGTTTTGCAAACTCTTCTACGGATGGAACAGTAAATGCAAGATGAATATTGATGTCATGAGGAGTTATTTCTTTTGCGCCCTGTACAATATGCAACTGGTTGTGATCGCCAATTTTCATCCAGATATGCCTGTTGTCATGAAAAGGTTCAGCGATCCTTTCAAGCATCATAACCTTCTCATAAAAATCAGCGCTTTTATTCATGTCGACGACATAAATAGTTGTATGATTAAAACTGGGACGCGTTTGTGCAAAAACCTGTTGTATTGCAAAACATAGGAGAGCAAACGTAGCAACGATTATTTTTTTCATATACAATTTTGTGAAAATTGATTATAGTGCTAAGGTATCATAGTAGCCCGGACAAGAATCGAACTTGTATCTAGAGTTTAGGAAACTCCTATTCTATCCATTGAACTACCGGGCCAAATGTGATATGCTTACAAATTCCTACATATAAATTACCGTTTACCGTTCTTAATTACATATAAAAAATCCATTTTTGATTTATTCGACAAGAATCCCTGACTGCCGTCAGGCAGAGAACTTGTATCTGGAGTTTAGGAAACTCCTCTTCTATCCCTGACTACCGTCAGGCAGGCATTGAACTACCGGGCCAAATGTGATATGCTTACAAATTCCTGCATATAAATTACCGTTTACCTCGTTCTACATATAAAAACCCATTTTTGATTTATTCGACAAGAATCCCTGACTGCCGCCAGACACGAACTTGTATCTATAGTTTAGGAAACTCCTCTTCTATCCCTGACTACCGTCAGGCAGGCATTGAACTACCGGGCCAAATTTTTTTTTAAATATTCTTTACCGACACCTGATTTGTAATATTTTTCTTTTTCTCTTGCAGATTCCAATCCATAAATTCTTTTGACGCGCCAAAAATTAATTGATTCAGGCATATCACCGGCCATATAACTTCGGGCCGCGCAAAAATAACATTTCCCATATTAAGTTTGCTATAATAGCTTTCCCTTATTTATTTCCTCTAAATTCCGCGTTCTTGACTTATGCCCTTGTCAATTTTATTTTAATCGCACTTTTTAATATACTTCATTTAAACATTTCGAGGTGCAAATGTCTGGTACAAATAATAAGATGAAGGAAAAATGTTTCAAGTGGTTGTCTCTCAGTATTCAATCTACAAATTTTAGAAGATAAATCGTGTTTCTCTTATGTATGCTGACCAATAATTATTGCAACCGGATATTGATTAAGAATAATTTCTTTAAAAGAGTGGCAACAGATTTGATATTTACAAGACGAGGATTTGTTCTATGACACTATGCGAGGTATTGCACGGATTGTTGTTGCGCGGAAAAGCGGTTAGTACACCAACCTCCTTTATTAACTTTAAATGATTTTGTCAGGATCGAATGGTATAACTATGGAATCTAATCCACAAATAAAGAAAGAGAAGGCAAAAAAGTATGTAATATCCAAATTCATCGATCCATTTTTTATTGATATCTACAATATTTACAAGTTTACACTTCGTTTTTTTAAAGAGGCTTTTCTGCCACCTTATGAGTTCCAGGAAATAGTTCGGCAATGTTTTGAGGTTGGTTATAAATCTCTTCCTTTGATATCATTAACCGGCTTTATTACCGGACTGATTTTTACAAAACAATCCCGTCCTTCTTTAACAAGTTTTGGTGCTACATCATGGTTGCCATCATTGATTTCTATAGCGATCATTCGCGCTCTTGCGCCCTTGATTACAGCATTGATAGCAGCAGGAAAAGTTGGTTCCAATATAGGTGCGGAATTAGGCTCAATGAAAGTGACTGAACAAATAGATGCAATGGAAGTTTCCGCAACTAATCCTTTTAAATTTTTAGTGGTTACACGTGTGATAGCGACAACTTTTATGATCCCTGTTCTTGTGCTGTATACTGCTTTTGTGGGAATGATGGGAGCTTACCTGGATGTCCATAACAATGAACTCACAAGCTTTACTGCTTTTTTTGAAGATGCATTTGAAAGCATTTCGTTTCTTGATATTTTTTCTTCCCTGTTTAAGTCAATGATTTTTGGTTTCACTATCGGCCTGGTAGGATGTTATAATGGCTACAACACCAGCGGTGGAACACAGGGAGTGGGCAGAGCAGCAAATACCTCAGTGGTAATTTCTATGTTTCTGATTTTTATAGAAGAAACAATAATCGTTCAAATTACCAATGCTATCAGGCCGGTATAATTATTTTGTATGAAGAAGCATGAATCAATGATTGACCGGGACCGGCTGGTAATTTCAATAAGAGGTTTGGAAAAAGCTTTTGGTTTTAATAAAGTGCTGCGTGGTATCGATCTTGATTTGTATAAGGGTGAGAATGTTGTGGTGCTTGGCCGTTCCGGAACGGGCAAATCAGTTTTGATAAAAATTATTGCTGGCTTACTGAAGCCTGACAAAGGAACGGTGAAAGTGCTCAGCGAGGAAATAGATAAGCTTGATACGAAGCAATTACAGCAATTACGGTTGAAGATCGGCTTCTCATTTCAGAACAGCGCTTTATATGACAGCATGACCATCAGGGAAAATCTTGAATTTCCATTAGTAAGAAACAGGAAGAATTTAACAAGAGAAGAAGTGGACACAGCCGTAAAAAAAGTATTGGAAGATGTGGGACTTTTACAAACTATCAGTCAAATGCCTGCTGAACTTTCGGGTGGCCAGAGAAAGCGGATTGGAATTGCGCGAACGTTGATCCTGCAACCGGAAATTATGTTGTATGATGAACCAACAGCTGGTCTTGATCCTATTACAAGCCTTGAGATCAACAATCTTATAAATGAGGTGCAACAGCAGTATCATACAAGTTCTATTATCATAACGCATGATCTTACCTGCGCAAAAACAACAGGAGACCGTATTGCGATTATGATGGATGGAAAATTTTATCGTGAAGGAAGTTTTGAAGAGGTATTTGATACAAATGACGAACGCGTAAAAAGTTTTTATGACTATAATTTTATAGAAAATCTATGAAAGCAATAAAAAGCAAACGATCAATTATCGTGGGTATCTTTATTTTTTTGGGATTGATAATATTAATCGTAACCGTTTTTACATTAGGCGGTCAAAAGAAAACTTTTGCAAAAGCAATCCAGGTAAAAGCAGTTTTTAAAGATGTAAGCGGCTTACAACGAGGGAATAATGTTTGGTTGGCAGGTGTAAAGATCGGCACCATACATAAGTTAGCTTTTATTCGTGATGTAGGAGTAGAAGTAACCATGAATATTGATGACCGCATAGCACCTTTTATTCACAAAGATTCGAAAACAAAAATCAGTTCTAACGGTTTAATGGGAAACAAACTTGTAGTGATCTATGGGGGAACAAAAAATTCTCCTCCCATTCAGCAGGATGATGTGTTAACATCGGAGATACCAATCAGCACCGAAGATATGCTTGCCGTTTTGCAGGTAAATAATAAGAACCTGCTGGCTATAACCAGTAACTTTAGGGACATAAGTAAAAAGATAGCAGATGGTGAAGGCACAATAGGAAAATTACTCCACGACACTACTATAGCCGGGGATCTTCATTCTTCAATTGTTACCCTGCGTTCAACTGTTTCAAGCTTTAAAAGCACCGCTGTTCAGAGCCAAAAGGTGATGGATAACTTAAGTGATTTTTCTTCAAATCTAAATAAGCAGGGAACGCTGATAAATGATCTCGTTACAGATACAACGGTCTTTAATAGCCTGCGTGGCACTGTCACACAATTGAGGGAAGTTTCATACACGACATCTCAGATCACCGATGATCTACAAAATGCTACAACACAACTTACCAGGAAAGATAATACTGTTGGTGCTTTACTAAATGATGAGGAACTTGCCGTACGCTTGAAAAATACTATAACAACACTCGAGGCTGCGAGCAAAAATCTAAATGAGGATCTGATCGCGCTGCAGCATAACTTTTTACTGAAGGGCTATTTTAAGAAAAAAAAGAAATATTGAGTTTGCAACATGAATAACCGGCAAGCATACAATACATGGGCCCGGAATTACGACGCAGTTATAAACAAAACAAGGGATCTTGAAGCTTTTGCCCTTAGAGAGACCCTCTCACGAATTGAATTATCCCGCGCGAAAGTTTTAGAAATTGGTTGCGGAACAGGAAAAAATACAATATGGTTGTCGACCCGGGCCCAACATATTGTTGGAGTGGACTTTGCTGAAGAAATGCTTCATGAAGCAAAGAAAAAAATTATAACGAAGAATGTAGAGTTTTATCAATTTGACATTAAAGAAAAGTGGGTTTTTTCTGAAGAGCAATTTGACCTTGTTATTTGTAGTTTAATTCTTGAACATATTGAAAATATTGATTTTGTATTCAAACAAGCAAATTTAGTTTTAAAACGTAACGGGCTTTTCTATGTCGGCGAACTTCATCCGTTTAAACAGTACCAGGGAAGTAAGGCAAGATTTGATACTGATAAAGGCGTTTTTGAACTCAATTGTTTTGTACATAACATTTCTGATTTCTTTGAAGCCGGTAAAAATAACAACTTTGAATGTATAGATATAAAAGAATGGTTCGACAATGACGATAAAACAACAATACCAAGATTATTGATGATGCTATTCAGGAAGAAATAAAAACATTTATCATTTCTGTTTAAAAATTTTTAGTTCGGTTGAAGTCTTGCAGGGAACTTACCAAGATCACAACAAATTTGAAAGATGCAACGCGGTCGGGCAGGCGGCATAAGTTCATAAGAAATGCTAAAGCTTGGTTTAAAAAAATCTTAATATAATAAATACTATAACTTGCGTTTATGATATAATAACTATGAAGAAATCGGTTAAAATACTCTGGACTTTATTCTTTGTTGGTCTTGTGTCATGCATCCTCATAATACTTTTGGCTAATTGGGGTGTTTTTGGCAAAATGCCATCTATTGAAGATCTGCAAAATCCCTCGGCATCTCTGGCAAGCGAAGTATATGCAGACGATGGAACTTTAATGGGTAAATACTATCTTGAAGACAGGGTAAATGTAAATTATAAAGACATTAGTCCTTATATAATTAAAGCGCTGGTGGCCACAGAGGATGAACGTTTTTATGATCATAACGGCATTGATCCGCGTTCACTTGCACGTGCTGTTTTTTCCCTGGGAACCAGGGGCGGAGCAAGTACCATTACGATGCAAACCGCTAAAAATTTATTTACTGCTAATCCAAGTAATAATATCATTACCAGGATTGTTCAAAAAATAAAAGAATCTATCATAGCTATTAAACTGGAAAGAAATTTTACAAAAGAAGAGATCATAACCATTTATCTAAACACGGTCCCATTCAGTGATAACGTATTCGGCATTCGTAATGCGTCCAAAACATTCTTTCAAAAAGAACCGGACCGGGTAAGTATTGAAGAAGCGGCTGTATTGGTAGGAATGGTAAATGCACCTACTACTTATAATCCGCGTCTTTATCCAAAACTGGCAGTAGACAGAAGAAACACTGTTATAGATCAAATGGTGCGTAATAATTATATTCCCAAAGCTGAAGCTGATGTGATAAAGCCAAAACTTATTAAGCTTAATTATAAAAAGCTGGATGAGACAGCAGGTCTTGCACCTTATTTTAGAATGGTGCTTGGGGAGGATACAAAGAGATGGTGTAAACAACATACAAAGCCCGATGGAAGCGCTTATAATCTCTATCGGGATGGATTAAAGATCTACACAACTATCAATCCCCGTATGCAGTTGTATGCCGAAGAGGC
>DATBFI010000116.1:0-2866 GCA_036558585.1 Chitinophagaceae bacterium | reverse complement strand
GCTTCAAATCCTTTTACAGCTTCGCTCCTGGTTGGATGTACCTGGATAGACAACATATCTTTTACGTCCAGGATTTTAAACAGGTAAGGTAATTCTCCGAATTGTGCCTGTACTTTATTGCCGATTGTTATTTCGGGAAATCCCTTTATTAATTCATATAAAGACAGATCGCCATTGGCCGTTTGCAACTCTGAAGATGCTGAGGGATGTGCCCCCATCCAATATTCCGCATAAGGTTTATGCTCTTTATTTTCTATGCCCAGCCAGTGAGGAATAAATTCATAACCACCCCACGTATAATGTTGCACTTTGCCCTTTAATTTGAAAATTTTATCTTGTAACATGATTAAAAATTTTCGGTCACAAAATACGTTGATAATTTCCAGAATATTTTATGAGCAATAAATATACCGGCACTAAAGGGGAAGAAATGGCTGCTGCCTATCTTGTGAAAAATGGATACAATATAGTGGAGCGTAACTGGCGTTTCAAACATTGGGAAGTGGACATCATTGCATCAAAGGGTAACTGCATGCATTTTTTCGAAATCAAAACAAGAAGTTCTGATATGTATGGCCATCCTGAAGAAAGTATTAGTAAAAAGAAAATGACCAACCTTCGAAATGCCGCAGAAGAATACCAGTATCTGCATCCTGAATGGAAATATGTTCAATTCAATGTGCTTGCGATAAAAATGTTCTTCAACCAGCCGGTAGAAATTATGTTGTTTGAAGATGTTTACTTCTGAGTTTAAGTTTTTACATCCTTCCTGTTTCACTTTTGCAGTTATTATGGTTTCTTGAAAAAGAGGGATAGCAATGCAACATCAATAGTATATCAGCAATACAAAAACTTGTAATTAGGAGTTCAACCGTCTTAACTTCTTTTTAGACTTGAGGCATTCCTTATCTTGCAATTATGAAAATTGCAGATGTAATTAAAATCCTGGAACAACTTGCATCACCCTTTTACCAGGAGAACTATGATAATGCCGGATTACTTACCGGCAATGCATCGTGGGATTGTACGGGCATCATTTGTACATTGGATGCAACCGAGGCAGTTGTGTTTGAGGCAAAACAACAAAAATGCAATCTTATTGTTGCCCATCACCCTATCATTTTTGGAGGATTGAAAAAAATAACAGGAAGAAATTACGTTGAAGCGACTGTAATTACCGCTATAAAAAATGATATTGCTATTTACGCCATTCACACCAACCTGGATAATATTCTACAAGGTGTAAACGACAGAATAGCTGATCGATTCGGACTTATCAACAGGAAAGTTCTTGCGCCAAAGCAAGGACAGTTAATGAAGCTTTTCACTTTTGCTCCCGTTGAACATGCAGAAAGAGTTCGCTCTGCTATTTTTGAAGCTGGTGCAGGTAATATTGGTAACTATGCGGAATGTAGTTTCAATGTGGAGGGAACCGGAACTTTTAAAGGTAAAGCGGGAGCAAACCCCTTTGTAGGCGAAAGGGGCAAAAGGCATGAAGAAAAAGAAATAAAAATGGAATTTATTTTCCCTGCTTATCTGCAAAACCATATTGTTTCTGCAATGATAAAGGCACACCCTTATGAAGAAGTAGCATATGATATAGTACCATTAGCAAACGAGTACGCACAGGTTGGCAGCGGGTTGATCGGGGAACTTCCTGTACCTGCTGAAGAAGAATACTTTTTGCGGCAACTCAAAGAAACTTTTGGCCTTTCTGTTATAAAACATACAAAATTGTTACGCAAACACGTTCACAAAGTTGCACTTTGTGGCGGAGCAGGAAGCTTTCTTATTTCAAAAGCAATAGCTGCAGGCGCAGATATTTATATAACCGGGGATGTAAAATACCATGAATTTTTTGATGCTAATGGCAAGTTAATAATCGCCGATATTGGTCACTGGGAAAGTGAACAATTTACGGTGCACCTGCTCTTTGACATTTTACAGTCTAAATTTCCTACCTTTGCCGTCCAAAAATCAGAAATAAGAACAAACCCGGTGTATTATTTTTCGTGATTTGTCAATCTAAAATCATGAATGCCGAGTGGGAAAACAGAAAGTATAAGTCCCGCTTGGCGCGATTCCGATGAAATCGGAAAGATGCGATGCCCGCCTGAATTACATGGTCGGGCAGGGAACGAAAGACAAATAGAAACTCAAAAGCCGGGTACATAAAAGAAGAATTGGAAATTTGGAATTGGGGAACAGGTGCAAGGCAAAAATCTGAAATCACAAAATCGTAAATCAAAATATGGCCACAGTTAAAGATTATTCTGTTGAAGAAAAACTTTCTGCTCTTGTAAGATTGCAGAAGATCGATTCCAAACTGGATGAGATCAAAATTTTAAAAGGCGAACTTCCAATGGAAGTGAGTGATCTTGAGGATGAATTACAGGGGCTTAACAGCCGAAAGAACCGCATAGAGGAAGAGATCAACGGTATCTCTGAATTTATTGAGCAAAAAAAACATGCGATAAAAGAATCTGAAGCACTGATAAAAAAATATGAAAAACAAAGTGAGGCTGTGAAAAATAGCCGCGAGTTTGAAGCTATCAATAAAGAGATGGAAATGCAGCAACTGGAAGCAAAGCTCGCAGAAAAACATATTCGTGATGCCAATGAAGAACTTGCTGAAAAAGTAAAGGCGCTTGAAATTGTTAAAAAACAAATAACAAATAAAGAGGGCACCCTGAACCATAAAAAAGGTGAACTTGATAAAATCATTCATGAAACCGAAAAGGAAGAAAAACATTACAATGAAATTTCAGAAGCTGCCCGTAAAGGCATGGATGAACGCTTGTTGTATTCCTACGATCGCATACGCAAAAGTTACCGCAATGGTTTGGCAGTGGTGCCTGTAATAAGA
>DATBFI010000115.1:0-8569 GCA_036558585.1 Chitinophagaceae bacterium | reverse complement strand
CCAAGATATTTTATGCGAAACGCTTCAAGGGCATCTTCAGTATGCGCTTCGAAACCTGCGATTTCCTTTTTATAATCTTCAATCTGCTGCAACAAATTTTCCATGCGGCGAAGATAAGTGTTTACTCCTGCACTATGTTGCAATTTACATTGTAGCCTGTGCCTATTCTCATTTACATACAATGTTGTTATCCACGAAAATTCGCAAATACTTTACGCTGCAGGCTTTATTTTTTTTTCAAACTTTTCAAGGGAAATTAAATTCGTACTGCAACAAGAGACTTCCGGCTGCTTAAGGTTCTCAAAGTTACGCTCACAAATCCTGATAAGATAATTACCATGTTTTGCACGAATGTCTTTAGGAAGAAAATTAGTTGTAAAGTGTAGTTGACAGAAAAACGTATGGGTCAATTGAAGATTCCTTTTCTATTGTATTCGGATATTCGCACAATTCAATTTCAAGAAAACACCTTGCATGTTTTATCTGCCGCAGGTGCAGCTTTTTGCCTGTGGTTGATTTTTCAATAATCTCCGGGAGCATTTCATCAAGCAAACCATTCCAGCATGCATCTTCCAGCTGCTCTGTGCGACTTAAGTATTTATCATGCTCCGACACATCTCTTTTACACAACTGTCTTTGCGAGAAAGTTGCGTTGGTCATGAGCAATATTTCCTGTTGTGTAGTAGTCGTTTTCATGATAGAGATCGAGTTTAAATATTAGACTAAAACTATTCTCTTATTCCATATATACATAATTGAAAGTTGCGTTAAAATCGCGGAAAGAAATGCTCTTTAATAATCGGGAAAGGTCATTATAAAAAGAGGCAGCAATCAGCAAAAAACGATAGGCCTATAACGGTGCAGACGCAGCTATTGCAAATCCTCAATAACAAATTTGCATCAATTGCAAAATCTTTTCAATCCAATTGTGAGACATCATTCCGCCACGGTTAAAGCGGAGGTCTTATAACAGTAAGAGAGATAAAAAAGAACGAAATTTTTCTGTTATATTCCCTGATGCATTATTTCTTTACCAGTCCCGGCTCAATAAAAATTTGCTTAAAGCGTGGATATTTGCGTTTTATATTCTTTTGAATTCTTTCTATTGCTTCTGCGATTTGTGAAGTGGTCAGACCATCTTTGAAAACGGTGATTAGTTGCAGAACAATTTCTTCAGGCGCCATATACATTGAAAAATGACGCTTCACTTTTATAACAGATGGATCAGCTTCTGTTAGTTTTACTATATCTCTTAATGTTTTTTTGCCTGCCGTTTCTCCCATTAATAAACTTCTGCTTTCCCGTACCAGCACACCGGAGATCGCCATTAAAATAAGGCCAATGACTATAGATGCAATCCCATCAGAATGAGAGTTATTAAACAAATGGCCAAAATATACTCCCAGGAAAGCAACGATCAATCCAAGCAAGTCACCTACATCCTGTAATAAAACAATAAACGTCGAGGGATCTTTACTTTGTTTTATCGCCTCCCAAAACGGCGTATCTCCACGTTGTTTATTGAAAGCTTTTAATGTAATAATAACAGAGAAGATGGTAAAAGCAAAACCTATGGCGAGCACAATGTAATTCCAGCTTGCATTTTCAAGGTTAACAGGATGATAAAGCCGCACAATACCCTCATAAAAAGAAACGCCGCCACCCAAACTAAATATCAAAAGAGAAACAACAAAGGACCAGAAGTATAACTCCTTTCCATAGCCAAAAGGTCTGTTCTCATCAGGCTTCTTTTTACTGCTTCTTATTCCTATCAGCAATAAAATCTGATTGATACTATCAATTACTGAATGTATCCCTTCTGAGATCATCGCAGAGCTTCCTGTAACTGCTGCGGCTATAAATTTTGAAACGGCGATAGCCAGGTCAGAAACCAATGCACTGTAAACAGGTAATTTTGAAGATGCCATAAGTTAACAGTGATGCTTTAAAAATGCTCCGCAAACACTAAGCCGTTTAAATCTTCATCGCGGCATAGTTATTTCAATACTTTATAGAAACATACTTATGAGTAAAATTATCAACAGGACTAATGAGCCACCATCATTATCAGGAAAAACAGTGGTCATTACCGGTGCCTCCAGTGGAGTTGGTCGCGCCATTGCACTTGGATTTGCACGAAAGGGAGCCAAACTTATTCTCGGGGCACGCCGAAGGTTTACACTTGATGAAGTAGTGGAAGAATGTAAACAGCTTGGCGGAACAGCCATGGCAGTAACTACAGACGTTACCGATGCTGATGCGGTAAAACGCCTGGCAGCAATGGCCATGGAGTTTGGCGGAGAAATAGATATTTGGGTAAACAATGCCGGGGTACTTGCAGCCGGACCATTTGAAGAAACGCCTGTAGAAGTACATGATGAAGTGATCCGCATAAACCTGATGGGATATATTCACGGTGCACATGCCGTGATACCCCACTTTAAAAAACAACGGAAGGGTATTCTTATCAATAATATTTCTTTGGGAGGATGGTTTCCCACGCCATATGCGGTTGGTTACTCAGCAAGTAAATTTGGCTTGCGGGGTTTTTCTGAAGCTCTCCGTGGTGAGTTGCACAAGTGGCCAGATATTCACGTATGCAATCTTTTTCCCGCCTTTTTAGATACACCGGGTATACAACATGCCGGCAATTATACCGGCCGTGAGTTAAAACCTGCTCCTCCCGTGTATGATCCTCAACGCGTAGCACGCGCAGTTGTTTTCCTTGCACAGCATCCTAAACAATCAACAACAATCGGTGGTGTAGCCACTCTACTGCGTCTTGCTCATTTTCTGTTACCCACGCTTACCCTTAATATTACTGCAAGAGTTATAGAAACATACTTTAAAAAAGCTGACCCGATGCCTGCAACAAGCGGAAATGTATTTGAGCCTCTTGATTTTGGTACCAGCATCCACGGCGGCTGGAACTCACCTGCGGATGAGGAACGGCGAAAGAAAAAAATTTCTACACTACTGCTTATTTCCGGTTTTCTTGCAGGAGTTTATCTGATAAAAAAATTATGAATAAGGTGCTTCGACATGTCATTATTGTTGTATGGCATTCTATTAGACAAATGATTCAAGCCTTAACATTTCTCTTTCTAAAATAATTGAACAACGCAGCCAATGACACAAGAGTCCAAATGCCCTCAAGAATGACAAAAGGAATATAGTGAATAAGCCAGGATGCAAGGCAGGCAAGCGCAGCCCCAAGAACATTCATGATAATGTAGGGTAACCCGTCTTTTGCAATTTTGCCGGAGAGATTTAACAGGAATGCGATCAATAAAATAAACACACCTGCAAAGCCGATATAATCATTTGAGTTGAATTGCATTTTATAAGTTGTTTTTGCGTTGCAACATTACTTATCTTAACCGCATGAAATATTTTTTTTTACTTATTTTTCTTTTTTCCTTTCAACAATCATTCGCAGGTGATAGTGCAGAAATTCTTATAAAGCATGGGAAGATAACGGATGGTACGGGAAACCCATGGTTTTATGGTGATATAGCGATTTCAGGAAGAAAAATTATAGCAGTTGGTAATTTGAATACCTGGAACGCCGCTATCACAATTGATGCAACGGGACTTATAGTTGCTCCCGGCTTTATTGACGTGCATACGCATATTGAAAATGATGAAGCAAAAAATCCCTATGCCACAAATTTTATTATGGATGGTGTAACAACAGTAATAACGGGTAACTGCGGGTCATCCAATGTTGATGTAAAAAAATATTTTTCATTTGTTGACAGTCTTCATCTTTCTGTCAATGTTGCAACATTAATAGGTCATAATGATGTACGCGAAGCTGTAATGGGTGACGCTAATCGTGCCCCAACTGATAATGAGATTAATCGCATGAAAACCGTGGTAGCACAGGCTATGCAGGATGGTGCCGTTGGCTTTTCAACAGGACTTATTTATATCCCGGGCACTTATGCAAATACGGATGAAATTGTGGCACTTGCAAAAGTTGCAGCGCAATACAATGGTGTATACACCACGCATATGCGCAATGAAAGTGATAGTGTAACATACGCAATTGAAGAAGCATTAACAGTTGCAAAGCAAGCGAATATTCCTTTGGAAATATCGCATTTTAAAGTTGGCGGTCAACAAAACTGGGGACGAAGCAAACAAACTCTTGCAATGGTAATGCAGGCAAGGGAACAAGGTCTTGATGTTACCATAGATCAATATCCGTACACTGCAAGCAGCACATCATTAAGCACATTGCTTCCTGATTGGGTATTGGCAGACAATAGCGATTCAATAAAGGCAAGACTACAAAGACCTGAGATAAAAAAACAGGTAATCGATTACATGCTTGGTAAGTTGCACCAGCGCAACCTAAAACATTTTAATTATGCCGTGGTAGCCTACTACAAAGCAGATACCACATTGAATGGTAAAAGCATTGAACAGGTAAATCTTGCATGGCACAGGAAACATAAGGCAAAGTATGAAGCAGAAACAGTAATTGATATGATACTGCAGGGTGGCGCCGGAATGGTATTCCATGGCATGAGCGAAGATGATGTAAAATATATTATGCAATACCCGTTCAACATGTTTGCAAGTGATGCAAGCATCCGCGTATATGGAGAAGGCGCTCCACATCCACGCGGTTACGGTACCAATGCAAGAGTATTAGGTAAGTATGTGAGAGACGAAAAAATAATTTCACTTGAAGAGGCAATAAGAAGAATGACCTCCCTGCCTGCACAAAAATTTCATTTTAATGATCGCGGATTATTGCATGAGGGCTATGCTGCCGATATCGTTGTGTTTGATGCAAACACCGTAAATGATCTTTCTACTTATGAAAAACCACACCAGTATTCAACCGGGTTTAAATATGTTTTAGTAAATGGAAAAATCACATTAGACAATGGTAAACATAATGGCACCCGGAATGGCATTGTACTACATGGCACAGGAAATTGACACCATTAATTCTTTATAGCTCGAACCAGGCTATTGTGGTGTTCAATAATTTTATTTAACCAGGTAAAATATATATGACCATACATTGAAAGCGATTTAGGTGAACCTAAAAGTTCAGAATCCTAACTCCTTCGCGGGGTCCCAAAAAAGTTTTTTAAACTCTACCACCTTATCTTTTTCAACTTTTACACCTTCTTTTTCCAGCAACTCCTGCATTCGGGTTGGTGTTTCAAAATGCATTTTGCCACTGAGCATTCCGTTCCTGTTTACCACTCTTTGTGCAGGGACCTTTGTTTTGGAGAAACGCGCTGCACTCATGGCCCAGCCAACCATACGCGCTGAAAGCTTAGTCCCGAGGTAATTGGCAATTGCACCGTAAGAAGTTACATGTCCCTTTGGAATTTGCTGTGCCACACTCCACACATCTTCATAAAAGGAAAAATTTTTTGACTTATCCTTTATGGGCAATCTCTCTTTGAGGATCTTTTTAGAAGCAGGTTTCTTTGCAGATATTGTTTTCTTCATGAAGGAGAAATATAATTATTTGGTAGATGAGTGTGATTTGTTTCGCTCCTGCAGTAGTTGCGTCCTTCGGGGTTCAGGCACTGCCTGGTAATTGTATGGGCAATGCAAACAGCCACTGCCGCAGCAGTAGCCACGTTCTTTTAAGTAAGACTCAGTTAATACCATTAATCCATTTTCATTAAAATAGAAATCTATATTTTCAACTAAGTTTTTCACGAAATAAATTTTTTAACACTTCATCCTTTTCCATAGGTAATTCCTTGTTTATCCTGAATTGCAGGTAGTGCACACAACTACTTTTTGCTATATCCAGCGTCTCATAATATGTCTTGATCAGCAACTCATCTCCCGGGTGTGGTTGACTATACACATCATTATAATCAACCAACAAATCTAATTCATACAGACCGATAATAGTCTTTGTAAAATTATACAGATCAGGGCTGTCGGTTTTTAAATGAACCAACCCTTTACGCTCCAAAAACTTTTGATATAATCTTAAAAAACGTGGATGTGTTAAACGCTTTTTTATTTTGGACAATCGTAATTGGGGGTCCGGAAAAGTGATCCAGATTGTACTTACTTCATTTGTATCAAAATACTCAGTAACCTTATCTATTTGCGTACGAAGAAAAGCCACATTTTTCAAACCCTCCTGCAAGGCTGTTTTGGCACCACGCCAAATTCGGTTGCCCTTTATATCAATGCCTATAAAATTTTTATGCGGATACATTCTGCCCAATCCAACCGCATATTCCCCTTTGCCGCAGGCCAGTTCAAGAGTCAACGGGTTTTGATTTTCAAAAAATAAATGCCATTTCCCTTTCACATCCTCAGGATATTGCAACACATTGGGAAAGGTTTTTAATTCTTCAAAGCGTATCAATTTTTTTTGCCCCATAAATCTGCAAATGTAACACAGTAAAAATCCCAAAGATTTAATCTAAAATCAGCAAACGTTTGCGTATTTTTAAACAAGCATCCTTTCATAAGTTAGCTGCCAAATAAATCAATATGCCTGAGAATTACACCCGGAGAAAATTTATCAAAAATTCCGCCATTGCAGGAACAGCAGCTTCCGTTATAAGTACACCTTTTAAGGTATTCGCCACTGAAAAAAAATCAACAGTACGCATTGGAATGATAGCCGTGGGTCTGCGAGGACAATCACATCTTGATGAAATGCTGAAACGCAATGATGTAGAAGTGATAGCCATGGCTGACCCTGATAAAGGAATGATGGCTTCGGCACAAAAACTGGTTGCAAAATATGGTAAAAAAGCTCCGGCAGAATACACCAATGGTCCCAATGACTACAAAAACCTTTTAAAGCGAAATGATATTGATGCGGTAATTGTTGCTTCACCATGGGAGTGGCATCTTCCGCACGGCATTGATGCGATGAACGCGGGTAAGATGGTTGGAATGGAAGTTTGCGGTGCGATAAAATTACAGGATTGCCATGATTTTGTGGACACGCATGAGAAAACAAAAGTGCCCCTAATGATGATGGAAAATGTTTGCTACCGGCGGGATATAATGGCAGTATTAAATATGGTTCAGCAGGGATTATTTGGAGATATTTTGCATTTGCAGGGTGGCTATGAACATGATCTGCGCGGAGTATTGTTTAATGATGGAGTTAGCGCATATAACTCAGGAGTTGAATTTGGCGACAAAGGGTTTAGCGAGGCAAAATGGAGGACCAATCATTATGTTCATCGTAATGGTGAATTATATCCAACCCATGGTCTTGGTCCCGTTGCTTCAATGATCAATATCAATCGGGGCAACCGTCTTACTGCACTCTCTTCTGTTTCAACAAATGCAATGGGTTTGCACCGTTATATTGTGAATCATCCGAAGGGCGGACCTGACCATCCTAATGCAAAAGTTAAATTCAAAGAGGGCGATATTGTAACAACACAAATACAAACAGCTAATGGGCAAACGATCGTGTTAACACATGATACTTCTTCGCCACGCCCCTATAATCTGGGTTTTCGCGTGCAGGGCACAAATGGTTTGTGGATAGACAGGCATGCCGGAGAATTTGAAGAGGGTGAAATTTATTTTGAAGGCAACAGCAAGGAAAATGATGTGTGGGAAAATCCAAAAAACTGGATGGAGCAATATGATCATCCCTTATGGAAGCGATACTCGAAGGATGCAGAAAGTGCAGGACATGGTGGCATGGATTTTTTTGTGGACAATGCCTTTATCGAATGCATTAAAAGAGAGGTTCCCTTTCCCCTCGATGTGTATGATCTCGCTACCTGGTATGCAATTACACCGTTAAGTGAAAAATCTATTGCCGAAGGCGGCGCACTCCAGCAGATTCCGGATTTTACAAAAGGTCAATGGCAATCAAGAAAACCATTGTTCGGGTTAAGCAACGAATTTTAATCTCTTTCTTTTATGCTAACAAGCAGTTAGTTATGGTTAAGCGGTTGTGTTCTCACAGCCGCTTTTGATTTTACAGAGATTTTTTGAAGCCCTTTTGTTTTAAAAAGAGTGGTTCCTGTATTAAAAAGATTTTAAGGCATTAGTTTGCCCTACTTTTTTATCTTGAGAATTCTATTCAACTTTCAAACCTAAACTCTTTATGCAACAGAAAGAATTCGTATCGGAACAGCCCGTTTACCAGCAAAATAGATTTTCTACTGGTGCCGGGTACGCCTCTCAAACCCAACGCTTTTTTAATTACCTGATTGATAGTCTTATTTTTTATGGAGTGATGTATGGAACAACAACCATTCTGCTTATCGTATTTTATTTGACAGTGGGAGGGCCTGGCGAGTCCTCGTTTCAAATAGTACTTATCCTGGTGTCATATATATTCTATATTCTTTTTTATACTTTTTGCGAAGGTGCGTCGCGTGGAAAATCGGTTGGAAAATTAATTACCCGTACCAAAGTTGTACGGGAAGATGAATCTGAAATTACGTGGAAGGACGCATTTACCCGCAGTTTATGCCGTATTGTTCCTTTTGAGCCCTTTAGCGCATTTGGTGGATTTCCATGGCATGATCAATGGTCGCATACAAAAGTGATCTGCATAAACAAATAAAATTAGCATAAGGAGTGA
>DATBFI010000114.1:0-5608 GCA_036558585.1 Chitinophagaceae bacterium | reverse complement strand
CAACGCCACTCATTAGCGCAAACGGAAGAAAAATAACAATAGTGCTTAAAGACGAACCAACCATCGCAGGAAGCAAGTAGTGAATTGCCTTGTGCACAAGCGTTAGAGAAGATTCGCCCGAATGTTCTTCATGCGTTCTGTGAATTTGTTCTACCACCACAATCGCATCATCAATAATTAATCCTATGGAAGCTGCAATAGCTCCAAGCGTCATGATGTTCAGCGTTTGGCCTGTTGCATAGAACACAATTAATGTAAGCAACAAGATAACAGGAATAGTTACAAGAATTACACTACCGGCTTTAAATGAACGCAGAAAAGCAATAGCAACAAGAATGGCAAGTGCTAAACCAATCCACAAACTATCTGTTACGCTCCTGATAGAATCATTTACAAAATCAGCCTGTATATAGGATGGTTTTACGACAACATCTTTTGGTAAAATTTTTTGCAGATCTTTTAGTTTTGCGTTCATCCGGTTTGCAACATCTATTACATTCGCATTGGGCTGTTTCACTATCGCGAGCAAAACACCCTCATGCCCGTTCGCATTGATCTTTACATATTCTTTCGCTTCCTCGATTTGCACCTCAGCAAGGTCTTTCAGCAACACAATACGTCTGCCGTTATTGCTCAGAACAATATTTTCAAGTTGTTCCTTAGAACTAACCGATGCATCGGTTATGGTCAGGTACATTAAACGATAATCATTTAAATAACCATTCGACTTTATAAAATTTGTATTGGTCAGGGCTGTGATGATCATCTCAGGTGTGATACCCAATGAATTCATCTTTTGTTGATCCAGTACCAGCCAGTACTCTTTTGTCCTGCCCCCAATTACGCGCACTTCAGACACGCCTTCCACCTGTGAGAAAAAAGGTTTAATCGTGTATAGCGCAAGCAACTTCAAATCAATTGGCGAACGCGATTTACTTTCAAGAGAATATTGCATTACAGGAAGAATGGAAGGATTCATTCGCTCAACCGTTATCTGTATATCGGGCGGCAAATTATTGCGTGCCTCAGCGATCTTCGATTCAATGCGTTGTTGTGCAATATCGATGTTTGCATTCCAATTCATAAACGCTGAAATTTCGCAACTGCCCCGGCTTGTAATGCTGCGGATCGTTTGCAGGTCGGGCACCTGCTTTATTGCGTTCTCCAACTGTTGTGTAACCGTGATCATCATTTTTTTTACCGGTTGCTGCCCCGCATCAGCGATCACTTTTATTTTTGGAAAAGTAATTTCAGGGAACAGCGATGTTTGCATTTTACTGTAGACAAATCCACCGCCCATTAAAATGATAACAATAACAACTGTTACCGGATTCTTATTTGTTGTAAAAAAATTGCGCATGAATAAGTCTTCTGTTTATGTTTTTTGTTTTATGATCCGGCAGCATTTACTACTATAGAACTTCCGTTGCCAGCTTCATTCAGCGTGAAAAAGATGCAACTAAGATTTTTATTGATTAACTGTTCAATTATTCTTCAGCTTGTCATCCCGACGTTATGAGGGATCTGTTTTGTTCTCATCACAGAACATAGGTGTATGTGTTTCTATTGTACACTATGTGTCTATGTATTGACAAAATCACCTGCTTTCATACTTGTCGTTTCACTTCTCACAAGAAATACCTACTGTTCACTACTTACTACTTTCACCTTTGCAGTATCGGGCAAACCATAATTGCCCGTCAACAAAATTTTATCCGTTGATAATAATGGCGGTGAAACAATTTCAACATTGTCATTTGTTTCTATTCCCCTTTTCACCGGTACTTTAACGGCAGTGGAATCATTGATCATTTTCATTATCCAGAATTCGCTTTGCACCTCATCGCTTAACACAGCTGCTTTGGGCAATGCTACTGTCTTTTGCTTTTCTGATTTTACCAGATAAACTTTTGCAATAAGATTTTCAGGAATGAGTTGTCTTGAATTAACATGAATGATATAACGCTGGGTTTGTGTTGCAGAGTCTGCAACAGGCAGAGGCGCCTGGAGTGTGCCATTAAGCACAGTACTGTCGGGCAAATGCAATTGTAAAATTTTATTGTTGGGTAAATAAGGTTTGAGTTCATAGGGAAGATCCAGTAAAAAAACAAAACTGTTTGTATTCGTGATCGCAGCAAGTTGCTCCCCCTCCTGTACATAGTCGCCTGTAGTTAAAGTAAGATCCGAAATAAAGCCATCCCCGGGTGATTTTATTGAAACAGTTCCCTCGAAATGCAAAGAAGTATCGAGTTTGTTTATGGTGTTGCCAAGCGCCTGTGCTTCTTTCGTTTTTATTTGAAACAACACCTGGCCCTTTGAAACATATTTGCCCAATTGTGCATTTACTTTTTGCAGATAACCTGTGGTATTTGCTTTTACTGATGTTTTAAGCAGAAACGATGAGACCGCATTCAATGGAACTGTTTCAGCCATGTTGCCGGTAACAGGATTTGTTACAGTTACCGGCGTTACAACTTCAGAAGGCTGTTCTTCTTCTTCATCAGATGTTTTTAATTTGCAGGACGATAATGCAACTGAAAAAAAAATATGTAAGAGTATAAGTTTTTTCATTTCCTGTTCCAGTAATTTATTTGGTTGATGATCTGGAGCCGCATTATAGTATTTTGGGTAATGATATTTTTTGCATTGAGATAATTATTGACGGCGATCACAAAGTCAGCAATTTTAACATCACCGGTAGGAAGCAATTTCCTGTTCGCTTCCATCAGCCCTTCTGTAAACTTTATTTGCTCATTGGTCTGATTTATCAGCTCCTGTGCTGAATTTAATTGCTGTGTTAATTGTGCAATTTGCTGATCGTATTGCGTTTTAAAATAATCGCGGTAATTCTGCCGGGTTTGTTCGGCAATAGCAATTTTACTGTGTTGCATTTTTCTTTGTTTGCCATCATAAATGGGGACCGTAATATTTACGCCGGCGCTTGCGCCAAAATTTTTATAAGGAAGATATTGCAGTGATGAAACATACCCCGCGTCTGCATATAAGCTTAGTTTAGGTTTATAGTTCAAGTCGATTTGGGCATCGGAAGCTTTCAATATCATGCTGTCCACAGTAAATTTCTGATAATAAATTGTGTTCTCAATCCCCGGTGTGTAGCTTAACTCCAATGCAGGCGCGGAAAGAGAGGCAAACGATGTATCAACCAGACCACTGAGGTAATTGAGTGTTGCATAATCATTTTGAAATTGAATTCTTGTTTGCGTGATTGCTAATTTTTGTTGTTGCAATGTGATGAGAAATACTAAATAATCGGTTTGTCTGTAAACTGACGCCTGGGTTAACTTTTTTAAAACAGTATCCTCATTTAATAACAGGTCATACGTTTGTTTATTAAATAAATATTGTTGCCAGGTGCCGTAGGCAGCGATATACTGTGAAGTGATTGCTTTTTTTAACTCCTGTTCAGAAATTTTGCGTGCGACATGCAAAGAGTCATTTTGAAGATGAAGTATGCCTATTTGATTTCGCAGAACTTTTTTATTGATTACCTGTTTATCGAGTGTAATAACCTCATTAAAATTACCAATGTTAGTGATGGCCTCATCATAACCCCAACCATTTACCACAGGAGCATACAGATTCGTGCTTTTACCATTTACCTGAGGTTTATAACCTGCCATAGTTTTCGCGCTGTCAATTGCGTTAATAAGCACGAGGTTGTTGTAATCTTTAAGCAATGGACTATTTTGCAAAGCGGCGTTGATAAAGTAGTCAAGATTTTTTTCCTGCGAATAGGTAATTGAGACGAGAGCAGAAAACAAAAAAAACAAACCAAGTTTCACTATCTGACGCTGTTGGGTAGTCGAAAAATGGCAAAACGAAAAAAATAAACGAAATTGAATCAAATGGTGTTGCTCATGAGGCGACCAACAGCTAAAATTGCTAATTTGTCTTTTATTATCCTTTATCTCCATCGCCAAACCTTATGATGAATTGATGTTTTTTATCTTGATACTGATAAAGGATATGGGCGTTTACAACATTGCATATTTCTTTTACAATAGCAAGACCAAGCCCGGTTCCTTCAGACGTACTTGTCGCTTTATAAAATCGTTGAAAGATTTTCTCTTTATCCAGTTCTCCGTTAAAAGAAGTATTACTTACAGAGAACATTTTATTTGAAAGATTAATATTTATTTCTCCGTTTGAGGCAGTATGCCGGATCGCATTGTTGAGCAGGTTACTTACGAGAATTTCTGCAAGATGATGGTGAAACGAAAGTTTCACTTGTTGCAAATTTGTGTGTACCAAAATTTTTTTTGCTTCGAGCACATCTTCACGCTCTTTTATTTTTTGTTTGATAATATCAGTAAGATTCACCTCTTCATTCAGGAGAAATTGCCTGTTCTCCAGCTTTGTTAGCAGTAATAATGATTGATGCAGTTTTGCCAATCTTTGTGTTGCATCCTCTATTTGTTGTAATTGCTGCATTTCTTTTTCGTTCCAAGCGACACTTTGAAGCAGCACATCGGTTTTTAAACGAATTACTGCTAAAGGCGTTTGCATTTCGTGCGAAGCATTTTCTGTAAATCTTTTTAAATTTTCATAATCGTTGTAAATGCGTGCGCTCATTTCGTTAAGACTTTCATTTAGTGAGGTGAATTCATCAATTGAAGTTTTGTGAAGTTGTAACTGTCGCTGATCTGAAAGACGATACGCTTTAATATGATGAATGGTTTTATAAAAAGGGTTCCATAGTGTACTTAACACTCTTCGGTTGATAATAAAATTTATAAGCAGGATAATTCCTATCATGGCAACGGTGGCTATGATAATAATCCTAAGCAGTTTTTTAGTCTCCTGCTGCGATTTGGTGACGGTAATGTTATAAAAATTGCTCCCGGCTTTTATTGAAAAAATGTATTTGCGGATGGGTATTTTATCAAAATCATCGCTGGTATAAATCTCACTTTTAAAGTAAAATTCTTTAATTGGTTTAGTAGTAGGTTCGTAATATATCCACTGCTGGGGACTATTAGCTATTTCCGGAAGCTGGTTGTGTACTGCTACGTAATTGGCTATTTCCTGCCTTTCACTCATCAGGGTTTCATCCAACTGATTCAGCAGGATATAGCGCAACACAAAAAAGAAAAATATACTGCCTAACAGGAACACGCTTATCGTTACTGCCATGTTAATGCGGTTATATTTCGATAATAATTTCAAGATGCAGATAATTTATAACCCATGCCATAAACAGAACGGATACAATCTTCTCCTCCTGCAGCGACAATTTTTTTACGAATGTTTTTTATATGTGTGTAAATAAAATCGTAATTCTCTGCAAAATCCTGGTCGTCACCCCATAAATGCTCTGCAATCGCATTCTTTGATAATATCTTGTTTTTGTTCGTAACAAGATACAGGAGAAGCTGGTATTCTTTTTGTGTAAGATCAAGCTCTTTATTATTTGCGCGGACTGTTTTTGCTGCAACATCAATTGAGATATCCCCTGCATTAACTGTTGATTGACCCTGGAAATTTTTTCTCCTGATTATAGCAGCAATACGCATACTCAGTTCAGGCAGGTGAAAAGGTTTAGTGAGGTAATCATCAGCGCCAAGCTCAAAACCTGCCATCTTATCAT
>DATBFI010000113.1:0-6920 GCA_036558585.1 Chitinophagaceae bacterium | reverse complement strand
TCTGTATGCTTTTTTAATTTCCTCCTCGGTTGCATTTTTATTTACGCCAAGTACTTCATAATAATCTATAAACGCCATGAATCAAAATTTAATAAGCAAAATTATAAGTAATAAAAATGCAGGGGCTTATTCGTATTGAATAATATTTAGTAAATTTTTTCTGTTAAAAATCAGAGGCGCTTGGAGAATGACATGCTTGTTGAGGAAGCAGAGACGATAAAGATTGTCACAAAAAATTTCAATGCTTACCTTTGCGCCCCAAAAAAGTCAGTGAGTCAATGAGTCATTTAGTCATTCCAGTTCTCAAATGACTCAATGACTTTAATGACCAATGACTTCAATGACTTTAAAGAATGAGATACGATAAAGAAATAAACAAACGGAAAACATTTGCAATCATTTCACACCCCGATGCCGGAAAGACAACGCTTACCGAAAAATTTTTATTATTTGGAGGGGCTATTCAAACCGCAGGCGCAGTGAAGAGCAACAAAATAAAAAAACATGCCACGAGCGACTTCATGGAAATTGAACGGCAGCGCGGCATTTCCGTTGCCACGAGTGTAATGACTTTTGAATATAAAAACATCCTGATAAACCTGCTTGATACACCCGGCCATAAAGATTTTGCAGAAGATACTTACCGTACGTTAACAGCGGTGGACAGTGTTGTGCTTGTTGTGGATAGTGTAAATGGCGTTGAGGAACAAACACGGCGTTTAATGGAGGTATGCCGCATGCGTGATACGCCGGTGATTGTTTTCATCAATAAATTGGATCGGGATGGCAAAAACAGGTTTGATCTTCTTGAAGAAATTGAAAAAGAGCTAAAGATAAATTTACACCCGATGACATGGCCCATTAACAGCGGAAAAGATTTTAAGGGTGTATATAATATTCATGATAAAAATTTGTTGTTATTCACTGCACATACAAAAGCTACCGAAGAAGACAGTATTGTGATTGAAGATTTGCATGATCCGGTGGTTGATGAAAAAATCGGGGAAAATGATTCTTTGCATTTAAGAGAAGACGTTGAATTGATTGAAGGGGTTCATGGTGAGCTGAATGTTGATGACTATTTAAGCGGAAAGGTTTCACCGGTATTCTTCGGGAGCGCTATTAACAATTTTGGCGTAAAAGAATTGCTTGACACATTCATTCGAATTGCACCTGTGCCACGGGGCAGGCAAACAAGTTCGAAACCCGTTAATGTGAACGACGATGAATTCAGCGGCTTCGTTTTTAAGATCCATGCCAATCTTGATCCTAAACATCGCGACCGGATTGCATTTCTTCGTGTATGCAGTGGCAGGTTTGAGCGCAATAAATATTACCATCACGTGCGGCTTGATAAGCAATTACGGTTCAGTAATCCTTATTCGTTTATGGCGCGCAGTAAAGATATTATTGATGATGCTTACCCCGGCGATGTGGTAGGGTTGTTCGATACCGGAAATTTTAAGATCGGCGATACACTTACGGAAGGTGAAGATTTTTATTTTACAGGTATCCCATCTTTTTCCCCGGAAATTTTCAAGGAGCTGGTAAATAAAGACCCTATGAAAACAAAACAGCTTGAGAAAGGTATTCGGCAGTTAACGGATGAAGGAGTTGCACAGTTGTTTACACAGTTTGGCGGCACAAAGAAAATTATTGGTTGTGTTGGCGAACTGCAATTTGAAGTAATTCAATATCGCTTATTGCATGAGTACGGTGCTGCCTGTGAATTCAGAACATTGCCTTTTTACAAGGCATGCTGGCTAACAAGTACAGATCAAAAAAAGCTGGAAGATTTCTTGCGTTTCAAACAAGCAAATTCTGCAGAGGACAAAGATGGCCATCCGGTTTATCTTGCGCAAAGTGAATGGTTCTTAAATACTGAACGACAAAATAATCCGGACATTGAATTTCATTTTACAAGTGAGATACACAAGTAGTTTAAATTTATTAGTTATATTTTCTTGAGCCCGCTGAACAGGCATTAAATATGTGTTAGGCATGAGGCCGGCTTGTAAGTACGGTAATTCTTCTGAGCAATTATGATTACAATAAGTGATATTGAAATTAAAAGAATTGGTGTGGCAGATGTTACCGCACTTAGTGAAATTGCTATCCATGCCTATTGTGATCATTACAAATATCTTTGGTATGATGAGGGCAAATGGTATATTGAAAAAAGTTTTTCAGAAGAAAATCTTCTTCATGAACTTAATGAAGCTGATGCAAGGTTCTTTATAATTTACTACAGCAAGGAAGCTATTGGATTTTTAAAACTCAATATAAATAACCCATTACCCGATGAAAAAAATATAAATGCTCTTGAGTTGGAAAGAATATATCTTACAAGATCTGCAAGTGGAAGAGGAATTGGAAAAAAAATTATTGACTACACGATTAACATTGCAAAAGAGACAGACAAAAAGCTTATTTGGTTAAAAGTGATGGATAGCAGCACGGATGCAATTGGGTTTTATAAAAAAATGAAATTTGAGGTATGCGGAACTGCTCATTTGAATTTCGAAGTAATGAAACCGGAATACAGAGGAATGTATGTTATGAAAAAAATGTTATGATAAAAATTTTCTAACAAAGCTTGTAATTTTAAAGGATCAACGAATATAGACCGGGTAAGACTGAGTTTAAAATAATGACTTTTGAAGAGGCTGATATAATGAATAATATAACAAACCGATATTTCTTACGGAGAGCGTTTGCGACAAGCATTCAGCGGTGGGTCGTTATCGTGACCTGGATGATATCAAAAAATTAACCAAGCAAAAAAGTGACCATTTTAGAAACACCACGATTGATTGTTCGGCAATATACGATGAACGACGCTGATGAATTTTTTGCTTTAAACAGCGATAAAGAGGTAATGCGTTATATAAGGCCGCCCAAAACGCGGGGCGAGTGCGATTCATTCCTGCAGCAAAACATTAGCTTTTATCTTACTCATCCTAACCTTGGGCGATGGGCAACCTACGAAAAAGAAACAAAAACATTCGTTGGATCACTTGCACTCATTCCTATTAAAGAGGAAGATGACAGAATTCAAATAGGTTATGCCTTAAAACCGTCCTCATGGGGTAAAGGATTAGCCACAGAATTAGTACAAGCCGGGATACCATTTTTCTTCAATTCGCAAAAACACCAGTATTTGTACGGTATAACTGAGCAACCTAATATAATTTCCCAAAAAGTATTATTAAAATGTGGGTTTAAGCAAGATGGCTTTTTTATCGAAAACAAAAAAAAGCTTTTAATGTTTAAGCTGGAACGAAACATGTGAACAATAAATTACAGGAGACAAATTTCAAGAACCAAATAAATTAGAAAACAAAAAAACAAATGTGAAGCATTTTGAAATTTATATTTCCGGGTGCACGCCGGTATAATTGTGCGGCGTTATATTTTTCAATTCCTTTTTTATTGCAGCACTTATTTTTAAAGAATCAATAAATTGATGAATGTCATTTTTGGTAATAGAAGTTTTTCCTCTTGTAAGCTCTTTCAGTGCTTCATAAGGGTTAGGATAGTTTTCTCTTCTTAAAATTGTCTGAATAGCTTCTGCTATAACAGCCCAGTTATTCTCCAGGTCCTCTTTTAATTTTGGTTCATTTAAAACTAATTTCTCCAACCCCTTTTCTAAGGATTTAACCGCAATTAATGTTTGGGCAACCGGCACACCAAGATTTCTTAATACGGTTGAGTCTGTTAAATCTCTTTGAAGCCGGCTAACCGGAAGTTTCCCTGAAAGGTGCTCCAAAAAAACGTTTGCAATACCAAAATTTCCTTCTGCATTTTCAAAATCGATAGGATTTACTTTATGTGGCATTGCCGAAGAACCCACTTCACCCTTGCGTATTTTTTGTTTGAAATAATCCATGCTGATATACATCCACAAATCACGGCTCAGGTCAATAAGAATGGTGTTGATACGTTTGATCGCATCCAGGTGAGCAGCAAGATTATCATAATGTTCAATTTGTGTAGTGAACTGCAACCGCTGAAGACCCAAAATATTCTCTACAAATTCAGTCGCCAGGTTTATCCAATCTTCTTTTGGAAAGGCTGCATAATGTGCATTAAAATTACCTGTAGCGCCACCAAATTTTGCTGTATAAGGAATATATGGAACCAATTTTACCTGGTTATTTAGCCGCTCTGCAAAAACCATGATTTCTTTTCCTAATAATGTGGGAGAAGCAGGCTGGCCATGAGTCCTTGCAAGCATGGGAATATTTTTCCATTGGATGGCAAGCTTGTGCAATTTATTTTTAAGATTAAGTATCGTTGGTAAATACTCACGCTCCATGCAATGTTTCCAACTTAATGGAATGGAAGTATTATTTATATCCTGCGAAGTCAAACCAAAATGCATCCATTCCTTTACATCTGCGCCACCAGCTTTTTCCAATTGTTGCTTTAAAAAATATTCAACGGCTTTTACGTCATGATTGGTGATGGTTTCAATTTGTTTTATTTGTTGAGCATCATCAAGATTAAAATGTTCTTCAACTTTTTTCAATTGTTCTTTTGCAGTTGAATTTATTTTAAAGAATTTTTTATCTGCCAGAAATAAAAAGTATTTTATTTCTACAATCACCCTGTATTTTATCAATGCATATTCAGAAAAATATTCATCCAAATGAGCAATTTGTTTGCGGTAACGTCCGTCAACAGGAGAGATGGCGGTGAGGTTGTTTAATTCCATTAACTGTTTTTAGTTTTCTCGTTTTTAGTCCGGCTTTAGTTTTTAGTTTTGTTTTTATGAGGCCAGCTTTTGTGTTGCTATGTTACTAACTTGTGTCACTCACTTCAGGGTTTTGAACTTTTATTAGCGACGAGCTTTGAACTCTAAGCGTCGGCTGAAAATTAACGACTCAACATTAACAGCTCAAAACTTTTTCTGTAGTAAAAGCGTGCGACGCAACAAGCGATGCACAAAGAACAAAAGCTGGGTTCATAAAAATCACTTTTCTTTGCACGCAAAAATAAATTAATTGAAGAAGATTAAAGTAGGTGCAGTTAGTTATTTAAATACAAAGCCTTTGTTGTATGGCATAAAGCACTCAAATGAATTGATGCACCAAATTGAATTAATTGAGGAATATCCATCAAAAATTGCAAACATGCTGATCGATGGAGCAATTGATGTAGGATTGGTACCCGTATCTATCATCCCGCAATTAAAAGAATGGCATATTGTTGCTGATTACTGTATTGGCGCCAATGGTGATGTGGCAAGTGTTTGCCTGTTCAGTGAAGTACCGGTAGAAAAAATTGAAAAGGTATTACTTGATTATCAAAGCTGGACCTCTGTTCATTTGTGTAAAATATTACTGAAACATTTCTGGAAGATATCGCCTGTGCTGGAAAACACGAAAGAAAATTATATAAAAGATATCAGGGGAACAACTGCAGGGATTGTAATTGGTGACAGGGCGTTGGCACAGCGAAAAATATCCCCATACATTTATGACCTTGGAGGAGCATGGAAAGCGATGACAGGCAAGCCGTTTGTGTTTGCAGCATGGGTAGCAAATAAACAACTGCCCAATGATTTTATCAAACAGTTTAATGATGCAAATGCAACTGGCCTGGAACATATTGATGAAGTGATTGCGGCAAATTCAAATGGTGTGTATGATTTAAATATTTACTACAAAAAAAATATCAGTTATGAACTGACGAAGGAAAAACTTGAGGGAATGAATAAATTCATTAAGCTATTAAAAGAGTATTAAAATTGTGAAGAATAAAAATTAGTATGGGTGCATTTGCAAAATTTCTGCATTTTTAAAAATCTTAATTAATTAAAACCAGTTGTGAGGATGATGGTTCGTTAAATGGATCTGCTTTAGACCGCCAAGAATTTCATGTTATAACTAATGGAGAATAAAAGCTCTTGCCAGAACTAATACACTTTTTAATCTCTATTCAGAAATCTATATGCACTTATTTACCGGAGTCGCAATGCTAAAGCTCCATTTTATGAAAAGAGTTTTTAATTGATATTGAATAAACCAGAAACTCATTAATTACCGGGTATTCTTATAACCTGTGCATGAGCGTTAACGTTGTCATAAGTCCAGTATTGGTCAAAGAGCAACGCCCTGTTTTTATATCTCAGGTTTTCATAAATCACAGTTTGGCTGGGTAAGGGACTGGGGTTGGAAACAACAAAAGCCAGCTTGGTTTTAGCTTCATTTGAAAATTCCCATGTAATTTGGTGCGCAAGCCCGGGTTGATCAAAATACGTTCCCGTACCATCGGCATTAAAACGAATGTATTCGTTATCAAAGTTCTCCGTATTTAATGTGCCTCCTCTTTGATAAAGCACAATGGTGTTTGCATATACTCCCCTGTATTCTTGCAGTTTCCAGGAATTTGCAGTAAGAAGCGAAAGAGAAACCGCTGACAATGACCTTCTCCTTTGTACACGATGAGACACCTGTTTGCAGGGATAGAAGAAAAGCAAAAATGAGAAATGGGAAAAAGCCTGTCAATTTTTTCATTTTGTTACATTTTTTGCAATGTATTAAACTGAAGTGTGAATGTAAATTTAATTAAGCTTAAAAGACATAGTTATGGAGTTGCCAGCAATGGCTGCATTCTAGCATTCGGTCACGCTTATATCGACGTTGATTTTATTTTGATGGGATGAAGAATAATTCTTAAGGTGAACAAGGGTAAGTGAATTAATACCTTATCTTGTTTAATTATTACTTTTTAAAAGTAGTTATTAGCATTGCTAATTACTTTCCCTTGATACATCAAAATTTTCGGCGCTCCTACAACATATTGAATAGTATGCATCGTAAGTAACCATTACACCCATCTTTGATAGCAAATTGACAAACCTCGTTTAATCTTATTGCAATGCCTTTGCTTTCTCGGATGCAGATAAGAAATAA
>DATBFI010000112.1:0-6288 GCA_036558585.1 Chitinophagaceae bacterium | reverse complement strand
TAATATTTATTATTCGCTTGATGACCTGCTTAACAACGAACAATCATTGGATGTGCTTGTTGTTTGCACGCCTAATGGTCTCCATGCCAAACATTCAATTACGGCCTTGAATGCGGCAGTAAACGTTTTATGTGAAAAGCCAATGGCAATTACTGTTACAGATTGCAACAATATGATAAAAACTGCGGAGGCAAATGGCAAAAAACTTTTTGTTGTAAAACAAAATCGCTTTAATCCACCTGTTGTAGCAGTAAAGGAACTTCTTGTAAATGGTTCACTTGGTAAAATATACAGCGTTCAGTTAAACTGTTACTGGAACAGGAATGCCAGCTATTATAAAGATTCGTGGCGGGGTACAAAGAATTTGGATGGTGGTACGTTGTTCACGCAGTTCAGCCATTTCATTGACCTGTTGTATTGGTTTTTTGGTGATATAAAAAATGTGCGCGCAATTACTGCAAATTTTGCACACCGTGGAATTATTGAATTTGAAGATACCGGTGTTGTTGCAGTCGAATTTTTTAACGGTATTGCTGGCGGCATCAATTACACGGTAAACAGCTACCAACACAATATGGAAGGTTCCCTAACAATTTTTGCGGAGAAAGGAACTGTCAAAATAGGTGGTCAATATTTGAATGAGCTGGAATATCAGTGTATAGAAAACTTTGAAATAAAAAATCTGCCACAGGGCAACGGCCCTAATCAATATGGAACCTACGTTGGCTCAATGAGTAACCATGATAAAGTGTATGAAAATCTCGTTGATGTCTTATTGCATAACGCCTCCATGTATGCTGATGCATGTGATGGTTTAAAAACAGTAGAAATAATAGAAAAGATTTATAACAGTGCTAAGATTGTCGATAGTGAATAATAAATGGTCAATGGATCATTCAATTTCTTAACTAACCACATTGATCGTGATTGGTCAATTATGAGAAACTGATTGTTGTGGATTATTTCATTTGGGATTGAAAATTCATCTTTCCTGCCTTGTAAATACGTTCAATGATATCAACCACTTTCAATCCTTCCAAGGCATTTGTAGTGATGGGCGATCTTGAACGAATGACGTCAATTACATTTTCTATTACATAAACATGATTTGCTGCAGAACCTTTATAAGGGCCGTAGTCATTGCCGGGATTTGTTGGGGCAAGCTTTGGCATGCAATAATCTTTTACATGGCAATATTCAATTTTATCCATGTATTGGCCCCCGATTTTTATGCTTCCGTTTTCTGCAATTATAGTTATGCTGCTTTCCATGTTTTTATCCCAAACAGAGGTTGAAAAATTAATGCAACCAGCGCCACCATTCATAATATCAAATGTAACCAAACCACTGTCTTCAAAAGCAGTAAGATCTGTATGATTAAATGAATATAACCGCGTTTGGATATTATCAATATCGCCAAACAGCCAGTAGAGAATATCTACAAAATGAGAGAACTGTGTGAACAATGTGCCTCCGTCAAGTTCCTTTGTACCATGCCAGGCATCTTTTGTATAGTAGCGTTCATCCCTGTTCCAATAGCAGTTCATTTGCACCATAAATATTTTGCCCAGCCTGCCGGATTCTATCATTTCTTTTATCCACACAGAAGGAGGGGAGTAACGGTTTTGCATTACCGCAAAAACATATTTGTGAACGTGCAACGCTTTAAAAATAATTTTTTCTGCATCTGCTTTTGTGATTGCGATCGGCTTTTCAATTACAATATGTTTATTTGCCTGCAAACATTGAAGCGCCTGCTGTGCGTGCAACCCATTTGGTGTTGCAATATTTACTACGTCTACTTCAGTACCTGACTGCAAAAACTGTTCGAGACATTGGAAGAAAGGGATTCCGTTTTTTGCAATATTCAGGCATGACTTTTCTTTTACATCAATCAATGCAACCAATTCGGCTTCGGGGTTGCTGCAGATCATTTCCATATGCCGTTTTCCTATATGGCCACAGCCTACAACAGCAAATTTTACAGGTTTCATGGTTTATTGATGTGTTGGATGGTTTTTATTGGTATTGAATTGTATGCAACCTGTGGGTGAACCGGCGCCACATGCACTTTTAATGAATGATCCCAAATAAATCGGGACATAATGCCATAAAATACAAAAGCTGGTACCTAAATATTACTTCATTTTTTTAACATTGTTATTCACCAGTTGATAATGTTCCCGGCTTTCTTTACAAGTTGCAAAACCATTTTTATCAAAATGCAGGCGATGACCATACTCACTCATCCAGCCAATTTGTTTAGACGGGTTGCCGACTACCAGTGCATAAGGTAAAACATCTTTAGTAACCACAGCGCCGGCACCAATGAAAGCAAATTCGCCGATATTGTTTCCGCATATTATTGTTGCATTAGCTCCAATTGTGGCGCCCCTGCCAACATGTGTTGATAGGTATTCATGCTTACGCACGATTGCACTTCGCGGGTTAATTACGTTCGTAAAGACGCATGAAGGACCGAGAAAAACATCATCACCACATATAACACCTGTATAAAGCGATACATTGTTTTGAACTTTTGCATTATTGCCAAGTACCACTCCTGCTGCTATTAAAACGTTTTGACCGATGTTACAATTTTTGCCGATGGTACAACCGTTCATAATGTGAGAGAAATGCCAGATGCGTGTGCCCTCACCTATAACAGCTCCTTCATCAATCACAGCAGTTGGATGCGCAAAGTAACCGGCGTTCATAAAGTTTATTACTGGTTAAAAGATTTTAGTAGCACATGTTTTGCTAAAATAAAAATTAATTAGAAGTCAAAGATTCTGCAATTGTTGCCAGAATGTTTCGGCAATTTTATCTCTTCTAAAATAATTGTTCACATAATTACGACCACTGTTTCCTAATTCTTCTGCAAGTTGCCTGTTGTTAAATAAAGTTGTTATTGCATTTGTAAGCGCCAGGGCATTTTCAGGTTCAAAAAATATTCCTCCTCCGGCCTGGTCTATAAACAATTCTTTGGCCTCGCCTTCCACACCAAGCAGGATTGGTTTGCCAACAGCCAGTGGCTCAAATAGTTTTGAAGGAATAGCACCTTTAAAAAGATCCAGCTTTCTCAAAGGAACGATGTAGGCATCGCATAAGTGCAGCCATTGCATCATTTTCTCTGCTGGCTGGTTATCTATAAAAGTGATATTAGAAAGTTGCAATAGCTGCTTTAGTTCGATCAACGTTTTTTTGACCGGCCCGTCACCTACTATATAAAAATGAATTTCTGTTTGCTGTTTTAGCTGATCAGCGGCTTGCAATATTACTTCAAGTCCCTGTGCATGACCAATAATGCCTGCATACAGCAAGGTGAACTTACAACCATTGCTTTTTTGTGGAATATGATTATTGAATTTGGTAAGATCAACACCATTGGGAAACCAGAATAATTTTTTTTGTGGCTGCATTTGCCGGATGGCCTCAATAATACCCTGTGTTTGGCCGGTAATGAGATCTGCATTACGATAGATCCAGTTTGCTAATTTGTAAGAGCGTTTAAGAATGACCCTGTTTTTTATGATGCCCATTTTTTCTGCACTTTCCGGCCACAGGTCAGATACGTTGAAAACGAGTTTGCATTTCCATTTACGTTTGAGCATTACTGCTGTTATGCCAAGAAACAAGGGTGGTGATTCACAAATAATTATATCCACAGGTTTTATTCTTTTACCGGCGCTGTACCATGAACTGGTGACAAATGAAAAATAGTTAGCTAACCGTTTTATCAACGCTTTATTCCTGCTTACATAAATGGAAGAGCGGTGTACAGGAATGCCATCTACCGTTTCCCTGCAATAAAATTTTCGTTTATACTCCGGAAATATTTCATACCTCGGATAATTAGGCATTGCAGTAAGTACTTCTACCTCATTACCAAAACAAACAAGATGCGCTGCAAGACTTGAAAGCCTGTTTTGTGGTGCACCTGTTTCAGGCGGGTAATATTGGGTGAGGATAAGTATACGCACAATTAGTTGGTATGTTGTTCAAGGATATCTACGATTTTTTCCCCTGCCCCGCCATCACCGTATAAACCTGTTGTATCAGTAAATGAAGTTCGCAGCAGCCTATACACAATATCAGTAATTTTTTTTGGGTCACTTCCGGCAAGTTCACAAAGACCATTATTCACCAGCTCGACCCATTCGGTTTGTTCCCTGAGTACAACGGAAAACTTTTTAAAAAAATAGGCTTCTTTCTGCAAACCACCACTATCTGTTATTACAATCGAGCAATGATGCAGCAACTGCAGCATGTCAAAATATCCAACAGGCTCAATTATTTTAAACCTGGGTTTAATTTTTAGCTGATGAATAAGTTTTGCAGTGCGCGGATGCAATGGAACAACGACCAATTGATCATCATGTAATTTATTGAACGCTTCAACAATTGAAGCAAGATGTTGCAGGTTATTGGTATTCTCAGCGCGATGAACTGTGGCCAATATAAATTTTTTTCCTTGCAGTTTTAATTTCTCAATAATTGCTTCATTGGAATGATTATAATAATAAAGGACTGCATCAAACATTACATCACCTGTTAAATGTACCTGGTAAAAAGGTTGTGTAAAACCCTCAGTATCTAAATTCCGGACAGCCTGCTGAGTAGGGCAGTATAAATAAGTGCTCACCTTATCCGTCAGGATGCGGTTTACCTCTTCAGGCATCTTCATATTAAAACTTCTCAATCCTGCTTCCACATGTGCAACAGGTATGTGCAGTTTAGAGGCAGCAAGCGATGCGGCCAGCGTGCTGTTTGTGTCGCCATAAACAAGCACAATATCCGGCTTTTCCTGCATCAGCACTTTTTCAACACCTGTAAGCATTTTCGCGGTCATTTCACCGTGAAGATTTTCCTTCACTTCAAGATTATAACCTGGTTTAGGGATTCGCATTTCATCAAAAAATACGTCCGACATGTTACTGTCATAATGCTGGCCTGTATGCACGATCACTTCCTGCATATCATTTCTTTTTTGGATAGCTCGCGATATAACAGCCGCTTTTATAAATTGTGGCCTTGCTCCAACTACTGTGACGATTTTCATCTATGCGAATGATTTTTTTAGTTTTGGTACCAGCTTCAATTCTTTGTGGCATCCTCGTTGCCTGTCTGCGGCAGGCAGGTGTCACTCACTTCAGCGTCCGGGCTTTTATCATCTGCATATAAAATGTGAAACGACAAATGTGAGATATTCTCTCTCTTACTTCTCACTTGCAGCCCCGGCGCTCTTGAGTTTAGACACTACCGCCTGGAACTTTCCGTTATTGTTCAATGGAATATTTTCAACACGATCAAAATAAATATTTATCTCACCTAACTGGCTTATAATTCGTTCACGCATTATTTGCTTTTCCCTGTTATCCAGTTTTTCATCGGCAACGACTTTGATGACTATACTATCTGTACGTTCCTGTATTACCTGGGCCTGTTTTACAGAATTGAGGTCATTAAATATGTTGTGAAAACGCACCATTTCTCTTCCGTCCTTACCAACAATTACATCTTCATTGCGTCCCAATATTTCCCGGACAACGGGCATCTGCCTTCCACAGTCACAAGTTTTATCTGAAAGAACAATAGTATCGCCAATGGCATATCTTATCAATGGCTGATCAAAATTTATAAAGCCCGTACAATAAACCGCCCCTGCTTCTCCGGTTTTTACCGGTTGCATTTCATCATTTAATACTTCAATCAGCCCGGCATCCGGACTAATATGCAAGTTTCCTTTCTCGCATTCTGTTATTAAACCACATGCTTCAACACCACTCCAGCCATCATAAGTTTTGCAATTATATACTTCTTTAAAAACCTGGCGCATCTCTTTTGTAAGTTTCTCGCTTGATGTAAGTACCGCCTTCAATTGTGGTGCGTCGAGTTGCTGTTCTTTAAAAAACCGGGCAAGAAAAAAATTACTCATGGCATAACCTGTCATATATTCGATATGATGATGCCTCATTCCTTTAAGGTAATTCATTGAATTTTTTTCACTGATATGGTAAGCCGAAAAATACATCTGCTTTTCAAAAAAATTATACCGGTAAAAAGGAGGTTTATTATTTGCAGCTGGTAAAACCCGCCTGCCACCGATCATGCCACGCGGAATAAAACTATTTACAGCTGCCCAGTTTCTTACACGCAATTCAAACAAGGCCGTCCATCGCTGGTGCATGGGATGGGAGAAGAGTATTTTTGTTGGTGTACCTGTACTTCCACTGCTTGCAAAAAAATGACCGGCTTTCTCTCTTTCATCTGCAACTAAAGAAGTGG
>DATBFI010000111.1:0-4274 GCA_036558585.1 Chitinophagaceae bacterium | reverse complement strand
CTCGGGTCTTGTTGATGTTTTGTGTATAAGCCTGCGACGTGGCTATCTTATTATTGTGTTTCTAATCCGATTGATAAGACAGCCACAACTCATCCCGCTCTGCCAACATAAAATCCCGCTTAATACTTTCGTAATTCTTTTCATAACTGTATTGCTCTCTCCTCCAAATACTCCTTTCAAATATTCCTCTCAGAATATTATTTTATTTTTTTACTCACCTGAACGATAACAGCACCCGCAGCAGCGCTCATAATTGTCGTTATGATCACATCAACAATAACGAAATTCAGGGTTGTTAAATTCACGAGAGCGTACAGTGCAAGATCATAACTGGTGGTCATCAGGAATCCAACGATCATTGCTGTTGTAGCGCCTTTACCAGCGCGTGAAATATTGTCCACATAAATCAAAATGTATGCAACCAGGATTCCGAGAATAAGATTGGAGGCGATGCCTGCCCACCAAACCACCTGGTCTTGAGGTTTCAGTTCACCGGCACTGATATTATTGCTTAGAAAATCTCTCAGCAGTATTCCATAAAAAAAACCACCGATAATAAAATAAACAATACCGCCAGCTATACCGCTAACAAGCACTTTGGTTGTTTTCATTTATGCAGATTTTATGGAAAATACAAAAAAATAATGTTTAGTCTCGCGAGGTGACTATATAGAAGTTCGACCCCACCAAGCAAATATTAAAAATGAAGCGTTAGAATATCTCTTCGAGATATTTTACTTTTTGTCTTTTAATATAACTTGATAATCCTTTATTGAAAATCAGCTCTTAAGTAACAAATTTTTTTCTCTGTACTTTTTCTTGATAAAAAAGTACTAAAAAATCAAGGCGAATCGGATATCCAGCACCGATTCGCCATACACCTTGATTGAACTTTTGTACTACTGTGACTTCAGCTATATGTCCTTGATCGTAAACTATTGTTACTTTAACCGGTTTGTAGTTCGTAGCTACTATTCACTTGAACCAAAAGAATATAAAAGTCAAGCGAGAAATCCTGCCTGCCGGTAGGCAGGGATATACAGCTCATTTCTTAAGCCTTGATTTGGCTGCGTTCTACTGTGACTTCAACATTAGAACGCTAATGACTAATTCAAGGAGCTTCGGTATTGTGCAAGTGCTTTAAGATGCCAAGAGAAACGTTGTTCAGAAATGAGTAGAAATATTCTACACTTTCCTCCAGCTCATGCGTTAGGCGTCCGCCTGAGACGGAGCAGTTCCGAGAAGCGAAATTGCAGATTCAAATGAAAAGGCCAACCTGGAGAAAAGGCTAAACATTACGGCGCTATATTCATTTCTTTAGCTACTAATATTTTAGGGATTCAAATTTTCAATGGTACTCAGACGATACTTTTTCGAGTACATTACTGAGAATCCGGTCCTCGAGAATTTTGCTTGTCTCTTATTTCCTGGATCTCACATATCATTGACAGTTATATGCTTATGCTGCACACCAGATATTAATTTTCTCCTTTTTCTTAATATGGTTTTTAAGTTTCTTTTCATCACATATCAGTCTTGATGGCATAATAATTGGCTTTACAGAAACCAGTTTATTTTTTCAATCTTAAATCCAATATCATGAAAAAGTCAATTTATGTTTTGACCCTAATTTCTTTTTTATTATCCTGCAATAAGGAATTAAACTATCCCTCCAAAGAAGCCGAAGAGCAAGTTCAATTTGTAAGTAGCGAGAATAATAGCGCCGCTGGGCCTGTACAATTCGGCGTAAAATTTGGCGATGGCACATCAGTAGATAATGGCATACAAGTGTTGAAAAAACTTAATGCACCGTATATCCGCACATCAGAAAGCATCAGCAATTATAAAGGAAAGACAATACACTGGATTGAAAGGGGCTATTCAGCAGGAATAAAAACAATTCTGAATATTAACTGGGAGAATCCGGGTTCGGTGCGCAGGTTCCCAAGAGATTTAGTTCTTTATGAAACACAGCTAAGAAAACTCCTGACAAAATATGCAGATAAAATTGAGGTGGCTGTTTGTGAAAATGAACCCACTACAGATAAATATTGGGGCAATGATTCAATGAAATATTATATCGCTGAATTAAAAGTATTTGCAAAAGTGTGTAACGAATTTGGTGTGAAGTGTGCCGATGGGGCCATTCATGTGGATAATGTTGCCCTTGTTATGAATGGAGGAAGGGGAAACAAGAATTCTCCGCAGGTGAAGGAACTGCTTGATGCTTACAGAACTATTCCATTAACTTATGTAAACCTTCACTTCAAAATATTTAAGGGCGGATATCCTGCCAATAAATTAAAAGCAGTTGCAGACTGGACGAGGAATTATACAGGTCACGCGATAATGAGCAATGAGTGGCATACACCTTCAAATGATCCTGGTATCTTAAACGATATGATTAACCAGATAAAAGAGGCACAATATGCGTATGCACTCAAGTGGAGTGGGGGAGAGTATGATTCTCCTCTTAGCCAGGGGAATAATTTAACCAGTTACGGCATTGATTACAGGGATATGAAATAAAAAATCCGATAACAACTAATCACTATAAAATAAAATTACAGCAAGATTAAAAAGAGGATGTCTCAAAAAAGACATCCTCTTTTTAGTTAATTAACATAGTGTGGAAATGCTGTAGAGATAATGCCAAAAATATTGTCCCCCGCAAGCAGGCACCTCTGCTACATACAAAGACAAGACACCGGCAAAAGATATCTCAATTAAGACATGGTCAGCCGGGGGAACCAAAAATCTTCTATCATTTTATTTTATTGATAAAATTGCTGTTCCTCCACATACGTATAATCTTACCGGTATTGTCTCTTTCAAATCTCACTTCTTCACCAGGTGTTTCGTCACTACGGATACGTCGAAAAATATCATGACTTACCGGTTTCAACAGAGCCATATCCTCAGTGGGGGTGTTGGTAGGGTTCTCTAAAACAGCCAGTTTATCCTGCCATGGTACAACAATAACTTCTCCCTGCCATGCAAAATCATCATAATATCCTGCATAATCTCCCAGGTGTAAACTATCATTTGATGGCTTGCCCGCCTTTGCTTTTTTTAAAATGTTTAAAATGGCTGTTGCATACACACTCGGTTGAGTTCCCTGACCATTGATCATAACAGCAGCGCCTAATTTCTCAGAAGGAATAGTAAGCAATTGTGTTGCGTAGCCCGGGCAGGAACTGCCGTGACCCGTGTATGTAATTCCATTTGACTGCCAAACACGAAAACCAAGGCCCCAGCTGAGCTTCCAATCAGGATTCATCCATTGTACCCTCAGCATTTCCTTTAAAGTAGACGGGCGTAAAATTTCTTTTTCATTTTTATTTAGTAGCCTGAACTGCCACGACATGAAGCGTGCAAGATCTTCCGCACTGGATGAAAATCCTGCAGCAGCAACAATCCCTTTTGCCTGGAAAAATGATAATTTTTTTCTTGAACCATCCCTGTACAACGAAGAATATCCCGTTGCTAATTTTTTTCCCAATTGATCTTGCGGCAGCCACGGATGGGTGTCATTCAACCTTAAGGGTTTCAAAATATTTTCTTCCACATAATCTTCATAGCGCATACCAGAAATTTTTTCAACTATTTCACCTAAAATTGAAAGACCCAGGTTACTATACTGGAAATAAGTAGATGCAGGATATAATGTCTGTTGCGTTTTAAATTTTTCTTTTACTTCTTCTTCCGTTGGAAAATTAAAATCAGGCGCGCTCCAGTATGGAAAGTCAGATTCCCGGGGCAAACCGGAAGAGTGAGTAAGCAATGAACGAATTGTTATAGGCCCGCTTCCCGCATATTGCTGATGAAGATCAAAGGAGGGCAATACAGCGGCGACAGAATCATCAAGGTGTAATTTACCCGCTTCCCACAACTGCATAATAGCAACAGAGGTAAAAAGTTTTGAAATAGAGCAAATGCTATAGATCGTAGTAGCCTCAGAAGTGGTTTTGGTGTCGATATCTGCAAAACCATAAGCTTTGCTCCAGATCATTTGCTGGTCATCAACAATTGCAACAGAGATGCCCGGCAGTTTGTGGAAATCTCTTATTCCGTTTAACCATAGATCAATCAATCGGATCGCTTCACTGTAATCTGGTTTTTTGCTATCCTGTGCAAAAAGGATTAGTGAAAGGAATAACAAGGGTAAAATGAATAAATGCTTCATAAGAGTAATTTTAGTTGTAGTATAAAATATAAAATTTAGTTCAGTTGTACCTGTTTCACCGTTTGTGAAGAATGCCGTTATGATTGAC
>DATBFI010000110.1:0-7381 GCA_036558585.1 Chitinophagaceae bacterium | reverse complement strand
GTATAGTTCAATAGTCTCAAAAAAAATTATTCAGCAGAATTAAAAAAAATTTTCGTTTAGACAAAGAATGCAGGCGAACGCATTCGCCTGCATTCCTTAGAAAAGGATCGATACTGCTTGTTTGTAAATGCCAATCCAGTTTAATACCCTGGATTTTGCGTTAAGTTTTGATTGGCATTAAGCTGTGTTTCCGGAATAGGAAAAATATTTAAATGGTTAATATTGTTCGGACCAAGATTATCGGAAGGATCTGCAGAGTGAAATCTCCATGCGTTATTATATTTTCCAAATCGGATCATGTCTTGTCTCCTGAAAGTTTCGGCAAACATTTCTCTTGCGCGTTCGGCTAAAAATGTATCAGCAGTTAATGTTGTGAATGGATCAACTCCGCCATGGTCTGTTCTTATTTGATTTATAGTTGCCAAAGTGATTGGGTCGTTCCAGTTGTTATTTTTCCTGGCAATAGCTTCTGCCTTTGTAAGCAAAATATCTGCATACCGGAAAATTGCCCAATCATTATCTAAACTCGATTGCATTCCATTATAAAATTGCCACTTGCCAATTCTTGCACCAGATTGTCTCCATGCATTTGGCTGCAGTTCATTAATATAAGGAGTAAAAGTAAGAGGCGGGCCGTCTGGATCGGTTGCGTCAGCACCACCATCTTCCAACACGCTGCCATCTGAGGCATATTGAGGGCCAACAATAAAATTAGATAACCTCTTGTCTACCGTTCCTGTTGTAGGCGTTCCTTTTGGATCAAGACCGACTACGGTTCCCTGCGGACCCGGATTTTGGGCGGGGTCTATGTATGATTGGTAAAACTCCTGGATAGTTGCAAAGCCGTTCCAGGGTTGGGCATTAATATTATACGTTGCCTGGTTGAGATAGCTCAGGGTCATCATATCCATATTAAAGCCCTGTGCCTTAACGCCATCATAAGGAACAGCCCATATAAATTCAGGAGACCCGGTATTATTTCTTACAAAATTATCCAGGTAATTTGGTGCTAATGCATACAAACCTGAGTTAATGATATCGTCGCATGCCGCAATTGCTTTGTCCCATTGCGCTGTTCCCGTATATACCTGTGCATTCAGATATAGTTTCGCTAGTGCGGCCTTTACTACATAATATGTTACTCTTCCATAGTATGGGCCATCCTGTGGACCTTCTTTTGGCAATTGGTCGATATTATCGAGCAACTCTTTTTCAACAAAATCATACACGGTTTTTCTGTCACTTTTTGAAGGAGGAGTAGTATTTGAAAAATCCGTTACAATAGGAACATTTCCAAACATATCAAGCAGCCAGTAATAATAAATAGCACGTAAGGCTTTTAATTCTGAAACAAATGCTCCGGCACTGGGCGATGTGCTGTTGGCTAATGTAATTAAAAGTTTGTTGATCGTAGAAATACCCGTATAACAAAAATTCCAGCCATTATTTGGTGTTGGATCTGTGGCATTATACGTATGTGTTTGCAACCGCACCCAATGGCCTCCATCCCCCCAGTCGGCGCCACGTTGAGGCACTACCATTTCATCGGTGGTAACTTCATTTAAAGGGATCATGTGATTATTACCACCAAATCCATAGAGTGGTTGATAGGCCGCTCTTACAGCGGAGGCAAGTTCGGCATCTGTTCTATAAAAGTTGTCACTGATAACAGTATCATAAAGCAATTTTTTTTCATCAAGATCTGTGCATGATACTGCAATACACATCAACCCGGATAAGGAAACTTTTATTATTGATGTTGTTTTCATTTTATGCAAGTGTTAGGTTAATGGAATGATTTAAATTAAAAACCAAGATTAATACCGAATGTAAAGGAACGTGTATAAACCCAGGTTTCCCTTCTGTCAATGCCCGGAGCTAATACGTTAGGAGCAGCGGTGCCTACCTGATCTTGGTATCTTACTTCAGGATCTACGCCGGTATAATCAGTAATTGTAAATAGGTTTTGCACTGTGAAGTAAAGTCTTAAATTTCTGACACTCTTCGTTTTTGGCAGATTAAAATTATATCCTAAAGTTGCATTATCGAGTTTTACAAAAGATGCTTTTTCCACATGCAGGCTGCTATATATCTGGGCATCATTCACACTGGGGTTAAAGAATTTTGTATTAACAACATTATAGCTTGAAGCGATATTCGGGTTCTCATAGAATGCCCTGTAAGTATTGATCAACTGGTGACCAATTGCTCCACGAAGAAAGAAGTTCAGGTCAAAATTCCTGTAATGAAAAGTATTGGTCCATCCGAATTCAAATTTTGGCAAACCATTTCCGATCACCGTCCTTGGCGGGTTCTGGTCAGCGGTCACACCATTGCCGGTACCATCATCGAACAAATATTTACCATCCTTATTCACTCCTAAATAACGATATCCATACAATATACCGATCGGTTCGCCTTCAACTGCTCTTGTCAATTGTGTTGCTTCCTGGCCGGGAGTTCCCAAATTTGTAGCACCTACATAAGAACCTTTTAATGTTGAATCCAGCTTTGTTAATACTATATGATAATGCGAATAATTTGCACCGGTGGTCCAACTAAAATTTTTGCCCCTTATTACATCATAGCTTAACGATGCTTCAAAACCATCGTTGTCTAACTGACCGATATTTTTCCAGGTTTGAGTATATAGGTTAGGCGGCGACGGAACAGTTACAAGGAAAATGAGGTCTTTTGTTGAACGGCTGTAATAATCAAATGTACCGGTGAGCCTGGTACCTAAAAAAGCAAAATCTAAACCAACATCTATTTCCCCTTTCCTTTCCCATTTTAAATCAGGATTCGGATTAATTCCTACACCGCCATATACCTGCGAGTAAACTCCATTTCCACTATACCCGTTTCCGATTACTGTTAACCTGTCAAGTGACAGGTACGGACTTGGAGGTATAGAACCTGTAACACCATAGCTGGCCCTAACTTTTAAAGTATTTATTACTGCGGGCAAATTAAAGACTTTTCGCACGTCCAAACCTCCGCTTACGGCTGGGAAATTGCCCCATTTCTCATTTTCACCAAATTCAGAAGAACCTTCGTGTCTTAAACTTGCAGACAAGAAAGCTATATCGTTATAGTTAAGATTTATCCTTCCAAAAAAAGCTATTAATTTATAAGAATTCTTATAACTGCGTGCTGTTCCTAACCCATAAAGAAAATCAAGCGCCGCGCCCAAATTATCAGATGATTCATTTGTTACGAAATTACCGCCTTCAGCGCCGAATCCCTGGTTCAAAAAATCCTGGTACGAATAACCCGCTACGGCATTAAGTCTTAATTTGTCTGTTATCCTTCCGTCATAAGTCAAGGTGTTTTCATATAACCGGCTGGAGGATTCATCTTCCTGCCTGTATGCGTAACCATGACGGCCAAAGCCGGTAGCATTGATCAGGTAATTTCTTGAGATAAATGCTTCGATAGGCAAATAGGCATTATGAAAACTGCTGTAGGTTTGTTGCCCGTATCTTATTAAAAACTTCAAACCTTTTATAATTTCATATTCGGCCGTTCCGGCTATATTAAATCTTTTAATTTCCTGTTGATTTGAATTTTGTTCCAGCATAGCCACCGGGTTTGAGTAGTCAACGAGGTTAGCCTCAAAATAGCCGCCTCCTGTAAGATCATAAAGAGGATCGGTGCTATGTACAGGAGCAGTTGGATTATAAATGGTAGCATACTTGAAAGCATCAGGAAAACCCAATTCAGATTTTCTTCTTGTCATGTTCAGATTAAAGGTAAAAACGAGTTTATTATTCAATGCCCTTTGACTAAGATTTAGATGACCATTAATCTGGTCAAAACCAGTTCGAATAGCTACCCCTTGCGATTGCCTGTAATTAACTGAAGCAGCGTAAGTAGTTGTTGGACTACCACCTGAAAAAGATAAGTTATGTACCTGGGAGAGAGCCGTTCTTGTAATTTCATTATTCCAGTCTGTATTAGCGCCGTAATCCGTTCCTTTTAAAGAGGTATCTGCGCCCACGCCTGATGGTTGAATAAATGCCCGAAATTCGGGACCTGTCATATGATGCGTAAATTTTACCGGGTCTTCAGCTGTAACGGCACCATTATAATTAATTTGTGCAGTCCCGCGTGTTCCGCTCTTTGTTGTGATTATAATTACCCCCGCAGTACCGCGTGTTCCGTAGATAGCAGCGGCAGAACCATCTTTAAGAACATCAATACTTTTTATATCGCTTGGGTCAACTGTATTGATATCTGCACCTACCTGCCCGTCAAGTACGACTAATGGCTGTGTGTTAGCACCTAATGTGGCAAGCCCCCGCAACCGAAGTACAAAACCAGCGTTTGGATCACCTCCCGCACGGGTGACAGAAAGGCCGGGCACTTTTCCCTGCATTAGTTGGGCCACATCACTTATGTTACCCTTATTGAATTGTTCTGCAGTTATCGTAGTAATTGCACTGGTAACTTCCCGTTTTCTTTGGGTCCCGTAACCTACCACTACCACTTCGGAAAGTTTATCTGTGCTTTCAGCTAATTTTACATTAATAATATTTTGTGCCCCTACAGCAATTTCCTGCACTGCAAAACCAACATAAGAAAAAACCAGCGTGCTTGAATTCGCCGGAAAATTAATTGAGTAATTCCCACTTGTATCTGTCACTACTCCTATACCGGTACTTTTTACTTGTACGGTCGCTCCCCGGATAGGCGTACCCAAAGTTGCATCCGTAACTTTACCGGTAATTTTCCTTGTTTGTGCCAGAAGGATTTGCGTGGATAATAAAATAGCGGGTAAGAGGAGACTGATACCCCTCAGCAGTAGTTTGGTTTTCATGTAAGCAGCGTTTAGTTGTTTTCGAATGTTTCGTTACCGAATTTATTTTAATTAAATAGTTTGTGTGGTATTAAAATGATAATAAATAGGTGCCGAAATGTTAACTTGTCTATTTTTCTTCTCTTTCGACATTAAAACTATGGAAATTTCTTTTACAAATAAAGTTACAGGCCTTTATTTAATTTTCTGCGTTACTGGATTTTTCCTGTAAAATTTACCGCAACGGTTATACTTCATTGATTCATACCTGTTGATCGCGGGTGTATAATTCATATGCCTAATTATTGTACTTCAATGGTTAAACTTGCCGACGATAAACCTTGTGACGTCGCGGTCAACTCTGCTTTGCCTGTTTTTTCCTTTGATTGAATAACCGCAAGGCATAGACCGTTAAAAGCTTTTCGCTCACTGACTTTGAAGGACTCCATACTTGTTTCACTGCCATTATCAACACCGGCAATAAAACCTTCACCCGTTATTGTAAACTTTACAAGATTGTTCGCACCGGGAACCATATTGCCATCTTTATCAACAATCGTTACGGTAACAAAAGAAAGATCATTCCCATCTGCCTTTATTGTTTTTCTGTCTGTACTTAAAATAATTTTTGCAGGTGTACCGGCTGTTTTTATTTCTTTGGTTAACACAACTTTTCCCTCCTTTCGGGAGATGGCTTTCAAAGTTCCCGGTTCATAAACAACCCGCCACATCACATGCAGGTCATCACCTGTTTTCTTTTTTACGCCAAGTGATCTTCCATTTAAAAACAATTCTACTTCATCTGCATTGTTATAATAAGCCCACACATCAATTGTCTGTCCTGTCTTCCAGTTCCAGTGAGGAAAAATGTGCAATACTGTTTTATCAGTAAACAAACTTTGATACAAATAATAAGCATCTTTTGGAAAACCAGCCAGATCAACAATGCCAAAGTATGAGCTCCTTGCAGGCCATGGATAAGGCGTGGGCTCCCCGATATAATCAAACCCTGTCCAAATAAAAATGCCGCTTGCGAAATCATACTTCAATAATTCTTTCAAAGTTTCTTCATGAGTAGAACCCCACGGCGTTGAACAGTTATCATAGGCAGAACAGGTAGTATCCGGATTGCCTTCATTAAAAGGTTTGTCCCAACGTTCGGGCCATCGGCGAATACTATCAGAGGGCATATCGTAATGGCCTCTTGTATTTAAAGAAGAAACAGTTTCTGTAGCAATAAACTTTTTACCCGGAAAATTGTGCGGAAAATTCTTATACGCCTGGTGATGATAATTAAACCCAACAAGATCCAATGCACCCGATTTGTAAATCGCGTTTTGCGGATCAGGGTTGTTCATCGCGGAAGTAATGGATCTTGTTGTATCGAGTGAATGAATAATTGCTGCAAGTTCTCTTGCAATAACAGTTCCCGATGTATCCTTTCCATCTCTGCCCGCCCATTGTTCCGGGATTTCGTTACCAATGCTCCAGATAAATACAGAGGGATGATTGCGGTCTCTGAGCACCTGGTCCTCCAGGTCTTTTTTATGCCACTCGTCCCAATATACGTGATAGTCATATGGATTTTTTGGTTTCTTCCACATGTCGAATGCTTCATCCATCACTATAAAACCCATCTTATCGCATAAATCCAATAGTTCAGGAGCAGGCGGATTATGTGATGTGCGAATTCCATTGATGCCCATCGCTTTTAAAATTTCCAGTTGCCGTTCCAACGCTCTCGTATTAATAGCAGTACCCAAACATCCCAAATCGTGATGATCGCAAACGCCAATAATTTTTAATGGTTCTCCATTTAATATAAATCCTTTATCCACATCAAAATTGAAATAGCGAATGCCAAAATTGGTTTGGTATTCGTCGATAGTTTTATTATCAGCCATCACTTGTGTTACGGCTTTATATAAATATGGATGTTCGATTGACCAAAGATGTGGCGTTGTAACCTGGGCCTGTTGAGTTGTTTCAGTTACTGCATTTGCTTTTGCATTAAGCGTTGATGAGGCTGTTGATACCTGTTTGCCGGAAGGATCGAATAGCGTTGTTTTTACAATTACATTTTTATCGGAATTGCCTGAGTTCTTTATCCTGATTTTTATTTCGGCTATTGATGATCGATCGCTAACATTGATTGTTGAAACATATGTTCCCCAATGATCAACATACAAATCATTTGTTGTTACAAGCCACACATTCCGGTAAATGCCTGAACCGCTGTACCAGCGTGAGTTTGGCTGTTTTGAATTGTCAACTTTTACAACAAGAATATTTTTTCCATTGCCAAATTTCAGGTAAGGCGTAAGCTCATAACGAAATGAAATATAACCATTGGGACGAACACCAATAGAATGTCCATTGATCCATACTTCACTGTTCATATACACGCCATCAAAGTCGATAAATACTTTTTTATTCTTTGTTTCACCAGGCAAAGTGAAAGTTTTACGATACCATCCTGTACCGCCTCTTAAAGCGCCACCGCCAGTACCTGTGGGGCTGTTCTTATCAAATGGTAATTCAATACTCCAGTCGTGAGGCAGCTTTAAATTTCGCCAGTCATTA
>DATBFI010000109.1:0-9435 GCA_036558585.1 Chitinophagaceae bacterium | reverse complement strand
TCCTTTTCGTGCCTTTTTATTTCTCATTTCCATTAATGGATCCAGCATTCTCAATTCTAAACGATTGTTTTCTGGACTTTAATCATCTTATATGCCTAAACTAAAAGTTGGAGTTATTGACCTGGTAAGTAAAGGACCTGCTCATACATTATGGGCTCGTATTATGCATGCAAATCTTGCCAGTATTATGCCACAGGTAGTAGCAACATGGTGTGAGCAAGAAGGTCATGATGTAAAAATGATTTGCTATACGGGATATGAAGACTTGAGTAAGGAATTTTCGCAGGATGTGGATATTGTTTTTATCTGTTCCTTTACGCAAGCCGCTCTATTAGCATATTCACTTAGTAATTATTTTCGCAGTAAAGGAGCAGTAACAGTGTTGGGCGGTCCTCATGCACGTTGTTATCCCAATGATGCAATCAAATATTTCGATTATGTCCTAGGCTTTACCCATCGATCAACTATTATGGAAGTGCTTGATAATTGTACACGGCAAGGTGCAATAGGGAAACAACTTTCCGCAAAGCAACAGCCATTAAGTCTTCCCGGTGTAGAAGAGCGATGGAAATTTATCGAACCTACTTTGAAGAAAGCACCTTTTCTAAAGATCGTGCCTATGATCGGGAGTTTAGGATGTCCTTACACTTGCTCCTTTTGTATCGACTCAACAGTGCCTTATCAAACACTAAATTTTGAAACGATAAAAAATGATCTAAAATTCCTTTTAGGTAAATTTAAAAGACCTCTTATTGTTTGGCATGATCCGAATTTCGGAGTTCGCTTTGAAGAAAATATGATGGCGATCGCCTCAGTTGCTCCCGCAAAAAGTTTTCGTTTTATAGCAGAGAGTAGTTTATCTATTCTTACAGAAGAACATTTAAAAGTAATGCAGCAAAATGGATTTGAAGCCATGTTGCCTGGTATTGAATCATGGTATGAGTTGGGTAATAAATCAAAAACGTCACGCCTGTCAGGTGAAGAAAAACTTAATCGAATATCTGGGCATGTAAATATGATGTTTCAATATATTCCTTATGTACAAACAAATTTTGTTTTAGGGCTCGACAGTGATGTGGGTGAAGAGCCATTTCAACTTACCAAACGCTTTATTGATAAAGTACCCGCTGCATTTCCCGGATATTCATTGCTAAGTGCATTTGGCGAAGCTGCTCCGCTGAATCTCGAATATCAAAGAGAGAATCGTGTGCTTGGTTTTCCGTTTCACTTTCTAAATAATCATCTCGCAATGAACATTAAACCAAAAAATTATGAATGGGTAGATTTTTATGATAAAGTGATCGATCTTACTTCTTATACGTTTTCAAGAAAAGCAATGTACAGACGTTTTGCTGCAGGAAAAGATTTTACTTCCAAATGGATGAATTTTATGCGCGCTATTTCATCGGAAGGACACGGGCGGATCAGGTTTTACAAGCAAATAAGAAAGAATCTTGTGGAAGACCGCAGCTTCAGAGATTATTTTGAAGGGGAAACAAAACAACTACCTGAATTTTACATTAATATTATCAAACAAAATCTTGGAAAATGGTGGCAGTGGCTTCCTGCCGGAGCCATTGAACATGATCAGAATGCTTACCTTCATAAAAGCTCTAAAAACCTGGCCAGCAATGCACTTAAGTAACTGGTCTCATTTAAAAACCTGCAGCATCTTTTCACAAATTAAACTGTTGCTTATTCAGGTATCTTCCGTACCACTGCAAGTATCTTGTGTACCGATCCACCTGGTAACTCGGTGTGCTTATTCCGTGATGCTCTCCGGGATAAATTATTAATTCCGTTCGAACGCCATTACCATGCAATGCCTGGTACATTTGCTCTGCTCCAACAGATGGCACATTAAAATCTTTTTCCGCAGCCATAAAAAGTGTTGGTGTTTTTATACGGTCTGCATGAAAGAACGGATATGAAAGTTTGATCCATTTGTCCATATTTTTCCAGGGAGGACCCAATTCATTGTCATATTGATTCACATATTCGTCTACTCCGTACATGCTTAGCTGCAATGCGCTGCCTGCGCCACTGCACGCGGCTTTGAAATGTGTATCAGTTGCAATAGTATAATCGGTTAAGATACCGCCATAGCTCCATCCGCCAATGCCAAGACGGTCAGGATCTGCTATACCCTGCGCCACTAAATAATCTTTTGCCCCAAGAATGTCCGTTACTTCTTTATTGCCCCAGTCTGAATAAATAGCTCTCGTATAATCGATGCCACGGCCACTGCTGCCACGGTAGTTTATTTGCGCTACTGCATAACCTGCGGAAGCGATGACTTGAGGAATGATATCGAATGAGTAATCATCCTGTCCTACAGGCCCGCCATGAATATATAACACGAGTGGCAATTTTTTTGCTGAAGCTGAATCGAAAGGTTTGTAGAGAATGCCGGAAACAATAGTGCCGTCTTTACTCTTGCTTTTAAAACCCTCAACAACTGGTAATTGCAGGGGGGCAAGAAATGAATCCTGTACATAAGTTAAGCGTCGTGCCTTTCCATTTTCGAGTGTAAATAATTCAAAAGGAAGATGTGGTGTGCTCATTAACGCCAGCCAATCACCATTTGCGTGATTTAATTCAATAGAAGCAAAGACGGTGTCACCACCGGCAAGTTTTGTAATATTGCCGGATGCAACGTCAAATGCTGTAACGTTACTTTGTCTGTCATCTTCTATTGTTGTTGCGATATACTTTCCATCTTTACTCCAGCGGATATTGGTAATATTTCTGTCAACAGATTTTGACAAGAGCTTTGGTTTGCCTCCATCTTTGGAAACAACGGCAAGCATATCTTCCCCATACATAGTAAAATTCTCATTGCTGCTGCTTTGCAGGTAAGCAATATATCTTCCATCAGAACTCCATTGTGGGCTCTGATCTGTGCCTGCCCAGGTAGTTAATTTTTTAAGAGGAGCGTCCCCTGCTGCGTCCATTATATAGATATCTGTGTTCTCATTTTTATCCGGATTTGCAGTGCGGTTGCTTGTAAATGCAATTTGTTTTCCATCCGGGCTCCATACCGCTTCTGTTTCATCGTAAATGCCTTTTGTAAGTGTATCAATTTTTTGTGAAGCGATATCCAGAAGATATAAATGAATGGCACCACTGTCCAAATAACCAATATAATCCTGTTTGAAATGATAGCGATCCATTACAAAAGGTTTGCGCACATCTGTTTCGGCAGTGTCAGAAAAATCCTGGTCTTTCATTACCAGCAATACTTTGCTTCCGTCAGGACTCCATACATAATCTTTAATATCGCCTTTAACTGATGTGATTTTTTTCGCCTCTCCGCCAAGCCTGTTCAAAAGCCAAAGCTGGTCGAGATCTTTATCATCGTCCTCATCGTCTTTTTTATTTCCATCCGAACGGGATGAAAGAAATGAAAGATATTTTCCATCAGGGCTCCAGTGTGGCGATGACTCGTCTTCAGGACTATTGGTTAGTTGTATATTTTGTTTACCATCCCAGCTGATCATCCAGATATCCACATTGCTTTTATCTTTTGCACTATCAACTGAACTTACAGTATAAGCTACCCAATTACCATCGGGAGAAATCTGCGGATCAGATATTTCCTGGAAACGATAAACATCAGTGGGTACAAGGGGGCGTTTGGTTTGAGCATTTAAGCTTAAAAAATTAATCAGTGAAAGCAGGAACAAAAAATGTTTCTTCATAAGCAAATTTTATCGTTTTATCGTTTATTGTTTTTTTATTTATCGTTCACCAAAAAATTATAATTTTCACAAAAACGAAGTGCGATAGGAACGCAGGAAAGCGACACAATTGGTGCTTAACAGCGATACCTGAAATCTCGAACATAAAACTTCTATTTCATTACTTCCAGCTCTTTTTGCAAACGAAACATTTCATCACGTAATCTTGCTGCTTCTATAAAGTCTAAATCCCGTGCGGCTTTCTCCATCTCCTTTTTCACTTTTGCGATCGCTTTCTCCATTTGCGGTATTGTTTTGTACACTTCCTGTTCTTCTGCAGCTGTTGTTACAATCTCTTCATCTGATGCAATTGCATACGGATTTTTGAGATCAAAACCTTTAATATCAAGCACTGATGTTTGTTTCATAATTTGCTCAACAGATTTCTTAACCGTTTGGGGTGTAATGCCATGGTCAGTGTTATAAGCGATTTGTTTTTCCCTTCTCCGGTTTGTTTCATCAATGGTTCGCTGCATACTTTCAGTGATGGTATCAGCATAAAAGATTACAAGACCATCTACATTACGTGCTGCCCGGCCAGCGGTCTGCGTAAGTGATCTTTCATTACGCAGGAAGCCCTCTTTATCCGCATCTAAAATAGCAACAAGGGAAACCTCCGGTATGTCCAGTCCTTCACGCAACAGATTCACACCAACCAATACATCAATTTCTCCAAGTCTTAGTTGCCGCAGTATTTCTACGCGCTCCAGCGTATCTACATCACTGTGAATATATTTTGATTTAATGCTTATACGATGCAAATATTTATCCATTTCTTCGGCCATACGTTTCGTAAGTGTTGTTACTAAAACGCGATCGCCCTTTTTAACGCGCTTATCAATTTCATCAAGCAGGTCATCAATTTGGTTTACGCTTGGACGAATTTCAATTGGCGGATCAAGCAAACCTGTTGGTCTTACAACCTGCTCGACTACAACGCCGCCCGTTTTTTCCAATTCATAATCACCCGGCGTAGCGCTAACAAAAATTGTTTGACCGATCATGCTTTCGAATTCATGAAAATTGAGCGGCCTGTTATCAAGCGCAGATGGCAAACGAAAACCATAATCGACCAATATTAATTTCCTGCTCCTGTCACCCCCATACATGCCTGCAACCTGCGGAATAGTTTGATGGCTTTCATCTATAACACATAAAAAATCTTTTGGAAAATAATCAAGCAAGCAGAAAGGTCTTGTGCCGGGATAACGCCCGTCAAAAAACCTTGAATAATTTTCAATACCATTGCAAAAGCCCAGTTCGCGGATCATTTCAAGATCATACTCCACACGTTCCTTTAAACGCTGCGCCTCGATCAATTTGCCGATGCCTTTAAAGTATTCAACCTGTGTTGTCATTTCATCCTGGATATCATTCATGATCGGAACAAGCCGGTCTTTTGGCGCTATGTATAAATTAGCAGGAAAGATCGCTGCATTGTCCAGTTTTTGAATGCGTTTATTTGTATGTATATCAATACTTTCAAGTTCTTCAATTTCATCGCCAAAAAAAGTAACACGCAAACCGTAATCAACATAAGGAAGGTTTATATCTACTGTATCGCCTTTCACACGAAATGTTCCTCTTTTGAATTCGATTTGTGTGCGATTGTATAGACTATTTACCAGTGAATGCAGAAATCCCTGCCTGGAAATAACTTCTCCTTTTTGAATACGCACAATTCCGTTTTCAAATTCGGTTGGGTTACCAATACCATAAATACAACTTACACTGGCAACAACAATTATATCTCTGCGGCCTGTTAGCAACTCGCTGGTTGCCTGCAAGCGCAGTTTATCAAGCTCTTCGTTGATACTCAAATCTTTTTCAATATACACGTCGCTTACCGGCATATAAGCCTCCGGCTGATAGTAATCATAATAACTTACAAAATACCCTACTGCATTTTCAGGGAAGAATTGCTTGAACTCGCCATACAATTGTGCTACTAATGTTTTGTTATGCGTCAGCACCAGTGTGGGTCTTTGTACATTTTGAATTGTGTTCGCTATTGTAAAAGTCTTGCCGCTACCTGTAACACCCAGTAAGGTTTGATATTTTTCGCCGGCAATTATTCCTTCGGTTAACTGTTGTATGGCCTCCGGCTGGTCGCCGCTTGGCGAATATGGTGTATGAAGTTCGAACCGCATATAATATTGATAGTGGCAGTGTGCAAATTAGCAAATGATAAAATAAAGAGAAGTTATTTTATGGACACCGGTAATGCAGGTAATTACCTGCTGTATATGGATGCGTGATGCAGCAGCCTGAAGTTTGCAGTTATTACAATTAAAAAGTACGGAGTCTTTGAGACTGCTTATTTTTTATATTGTCTGATGATCTTTTACAGAGAAGAGAGTAAATAAAAAGTCCCGGTTTTTTGACCGGGACTTTTTATCGTATTTCCCTTTACTTATTCTTTTATCGTTTTTGTCTTCTTGATGGAAAGAAGTTACCATTTTGCAATTTGGATGATGTTCCTTCCGTCGGTCCAAAATGGCTCATTGCACAACGGAAACCAATGGTACTGCTGCTTTGATCCTCTTCCATAAAGCGGCGGGCGCCTGGACTTAACCAGTATGGCATATCCATCCAGCTTCCCCCCTTAACCACCCTTGATTTATCGCTAACTAAAGTTGTAACTCCATAACCATAAGAGGATCTGCTTAATGAATCCCCATCAAGATAATTTATAGCATAAGAGTGTTGATAATTACGACGGACAGAAAGGGCAGAATCATTTTCCGGAAGATATTTGATCCGACCGATACTGTCCCTCAGGTTACCTTCGCCACCACTAAGATCAATTTTTGTAAAAATATTACCGCGGTATGGATTCATATCGTCCATATCCATAGAGGTAAGTGGTCTATAAACATCTGACACCCATTCACTCACATTACCACTCATATTATATAAGCCAAATCCATTAGCAAAGTAAGAAGTAACAGGCGCTGGTATTGCTGAACGGTCGTTCAAGCCACCCGGCGTTCCCATGTAGTCCCCATTGCCACGTTTAAAGTTAGCAAGAAAAGCGCCCTGCCATGCTCCTTTCCTGGTAGAACGCAGATTATCGTAACCATCATTTTTCCAGGCATAAATTTGCTTATTGGCAATTAACTCTTCACCTCTTTTCTTTTCAGATTTGCGAGGTTGAGGATTTTCATTAATGAGGCCATAGGCAGCATACTCCCACTCAGCTTCTGTAGGCAACCTGTAATCTGCAAACAGAATTCCATCTTCAAATTGCACTTTTGTTCGGGGCCGGCCCTGGGCATCCATTAAATTATTCTTTTTTGGTTTGCCCGGAATTCCCTCATATTCACCCATCAGGTAACTTTTGGTGTTAAAGTTATCCTGTCCGCCACCATTTAATTCCTGTTTAATAACATTTTTATTTTGATAACCCGCATCGATCAATGCCTTCTCATTTACCCTGTCCGTACGCCAGATACAAAAATCATGAGCCTGTTTCCATGTTACACCTACCACAGGATAATAGTTATAAGAGGGATGACGAAAATAAAATTCTACATAAGGCTCGTTATATGCCAATTGGCTACGCCATACCAGTGTATCGGGATAAGCTCCGCGTAAAACTGCTTCATACTGAGGATCTGAAAAAACATTACTCAGCCAGTGAAGATATTCGCGGTAATGTACATTGGCCACTTCGGTTTTATCAATAAAAAAAGAATTGACTGTAACGCGGCGTGGCACATTGTTCCAATCACCCATTACATCCTCCTGGGTTGCACCCATGGTAAAAGTTCCACCCTGAACAAATACAAGACCTGGCCCTGTTTTTACATCTTTTGCCTTAAAAACATAATATCCGCCCTGGTTTTTATCGTTATAGTTCCATCCCGTAGCGGCACTTTGATCATGCTTTTTTTTCCCAAAAAGACCATTTTTACAGGAAGCCAAACTTGCAATAGCTGCTATGAATAAACAGTTTCTGAATAATTTGAACATTGAACTCAGTTTTGCTGAATAATTAACGTACGTAGAAAGAGATTATTGTACCTTTTATTGAGTTGTGCGAATATATGCGATTTTAGGAAGGAAAAACAGGAAACCTGATGCCATAACAATTATTCTGCTTAATTTTCGTTCATATCTCAGCGACTTAATTCACCATCATAGTTGCAAGGGAAATAAAAATGTTACATATTTGCTATAAATTAATGAAGTTAAGCCTATTTTAAAACTCATCTAAACATAAGCCTTTATTTGACCAAAACTCTACACTTTTTGCATTGCTGATACAATAAACAATAATTTAATGAGGCTTATTTTTCAGCTATTTTTACACTTGTTAAAACAACTAATCAATGATTCGTTTTACACTGGGGGCTACCTTTTTTTTCCTGCTTTTAGGTTTATCGATAAGTAAAACCACTTTCGCACAAAGTGACCCGATTAATATTGTTACTACAGCTGTTCCTTTTTTAAGAATTTCACCGGATGCGCGTGCCGGCGGCATGGGGGATGTAGGTATTGCCACTTCGCCGGATGCAAACTCGGTTTTTTGGAATCTTGCAAAAACGCCTTTTGCAACCAGCCCGGGTGCAATAGGTGCTACATACACACCATGGTTAAAAGATATTGCCCAGGATGTGTATCTCGCTACTTTGGCCGGTTACTATAAATTAAGTGATGAACAGGCTATCGCTGGTTCAGTACGGTATTTTAATTTAGGACAGATACAATTTGTAGATTTTAATGGCAACCCGCTCAATACTAGTCGTCCCCGTGAATTTGCTGTCGATTTTGGCTACTCAAGAAAAATTGCTGATAATTTAGGCATTGGAGTAACGTTGCGTTATATCAATTCAAATCTTGCTAATGGAAGTTTTAATGGGGTTACCTATAAAGCTGGTAATGCCATTGCGGCAGATCTCTCTCTCTACCATAGTGGATTAAATGAAGAAGGGATGGGTCTTACTTATGGTCTCAGTATTTCAAACCTGGGAACAAAGATTGGTTATACAGATGATGCAAAGTCAAAAGATTTTATTCCTGCCAATTTGGGAGCCGGTTTAGCTTATACATGGGTATTCCAGGAAACAAGCAAATTTACGCTTGGCTTAGATGTAAATCATCTATTGGTGCCCGAAGCTCCGGACACTGCAAGCCTTGATGATTATCATAACATGAGCGTTTTTGAAAGCTGGTTTCAATCATTTGGCAATAACGCAAACACAATTTCAGCGGGCGCAGAATATATTTATAATGATCAATTTGCTTTGCGGGCCGGTTATTTTTATGAAGGAAAAAACCAGGGAGGCAGACGATATTTTACTGCAGGTGTAGGTTTAAAATACAACGTGTTTGGATTCAATTTTTCCTACCTCGCACCTTCAGGAAATGGTGTAACACGTAACCCGCTATCAAATACTTTGCGTTTTAGTGTATTATTTGATTTAGGAGAAAGTACGGGTGAGGGTCTCGGTCAATAAAAGATCATCATTAAATTTTAATTTTGCAACCATAGCGAAGGATTTTTCTTCGCTTTTTTATTTTCAGTGATTTATTTTTTTCACAATTACATTTGCGCCTGTTTACAATGACAGGAATTGAGTGCAACGCAGCTTGAAAAGAGTTAATACAGTAAGACGTCTAAATTCTCTATATCATTTGCTATAAATTTTATGAATATAAGAATCGGGTTCGGGGTAGATTTTCACCAGCT
>DATBFI010000108.1:0-1921 GCA_036558585.1 Chitinophagaceae bacterium | reverse complement strand
CATTTATCAGGGCTGAAGTATCAGTAACCTTTCCACGACAGGTGGTTATAAAGTAAGGAGGGTGTTGAAAGGAATTAAAAAAATGATGATTTGCATAATGATAAGTTTCCGCAGTAAGCGGGATGTGGAGGCTCACTATATCAGCATAACGAAAAATTTGTTCCGGCTCCGCTTCCCGGATGTAATTTTTTGCAAAACCAGATTTGTATTTATCATGCGCCAGTACAGTTACATTAAATGACGAAAGCAATTTGGCAAAGGAAGACCCTGTATTCCCATAACCGATAATACCTGCTGTTTTGCCGCTAAGCTCTGTTCCCCTGTTGGCATCGCGCAGCCATTTCCCCTGTTTTACCTCATCATAACTACTGCTGATTTTATTCATCAGGTTTAGTAGTAATGCCAGCGTATGTTCCGCCACCGCATTGCGGTTACCTTCAGGGCTGCTTACGCACACGATGCCTTTGCTTTCGGCATATTCTACGTCAATTAATTCCATGCCACTTCCCAGTCTGCCGATCCATTTTAACTGTAGTGCTTCATCAATTATATGCTTATCAATTTTTAATCTCGTCGTCGCAATCAATCCATCAATATCTTTAACTGATGCAGTAAGTTCTTCATAAGTTATCATGGGCTGGTATAATACTTCATAACCATTTTTCTTTAACCCGTCTATTAAATAATCGTGTGCTTTTGCGGTAACAAGTGCTCTTTTCATTATTTTATTTTTCAACTACTTTCAACCATAGTATAGCAAACGACAAACTATAACTGTTATTTCATTTTATATGTTAGGGATGCAAAATCCTCAATCGTCAATTGCTCTGCACGTTTATTAAAAATATCTTCTTTTAACGTTGTATCATCAAATAAAATTCGCACTGCATTGCGGAGCGTTTTTCTTCTCTGGTTAAATGCTGATTTTACTAATTTTAAAAATGACTGTTCATTTCGAATGTCAAATTTCGCATTTCGTATTTTTAATCTTATAACTCCACTCATTACTTGTGGCGGGGGCGTAAAACAACCGGGTGATACATCAAATAAATATTCGACTGAATAATAAGCCTGCACCAGGACGCTTAATATCCCATAAACTTTAGTGCCTGGCCCGGAGACAATTCGCTGAGCCACTTCCTTCTGAAACATCCCTATCATTACAGGCACCTGCTCTTTCCAGTCAAGTACTTTAAAAACTATTTGGGTAGAAATGTTATAAGGGAAATTACCAATTACTATAAATTCATTATTAAAGGGGATATCAATATCCAAAAAATTTTGATGAATGATCTTATCCTTTATTCCGGGGTACTGTTGTTCCAGGTAAGATATTTTTTCCGCATCAAGCTCTGCAGCTTTGAGGTTTATTCCCGGTAATTGCAATAAATATTTTGTAAGGGCACCACCGCCCGGGCCTACTTCAAGGAGTTGCTTTATACCTGTATCATTAAGGCTTTGCTGCAATACTTCTACAATTTTACGGCTGATGTTTTCATTCTTTAAAAAATGCTGGCCAAGTGCTTTTTTAAGTGTGTATTGCATGCAGCACAAAAATAGATGGAATTGGCAATTAAGAATCGGGAATTAGAAAGACAGTACTTAGGAAAGAATTTGAAACTATAATAAAAAAACGAAAAACAAAAAACCCAATGCTTTTACACATTGGGTAGATTTCATCTTCATTTCAATACCTTATTCATGCACAACCAGTACCGGTATGGTACTTTGATATGCGAGTGCCTTGGTATGGCTGCTTTTGAAGAACTTAGAAAACCGGGAATGCTCTTTTTGGATATTTATAATAAGGTCTATATTCATATCATTGGCGAACTCATTAATAGCTTCATCTACATCAAAGAGGCGAAGAAAATAAAATTCAGGATTGAACTCTTCAAACATTTTTGTCAATTTCTCTTTT
>DATBFI010000107.1:0-8912 GCA_036558585.1 Chitinophagaceae bacterium | reverse complement strand
GATAGTGCTGCGATTGGACTTCCGGTCGCACACTTCAGGGTTCGGAACTTTATTTGAGCAAGAACTGTGAATATCCTTCTTTACTTTTTTTCATTCATTTCTTTTATTTTGCCTTTTTGTTAATTTCTACTTTATGGTGTTTGAAAACAAGCCAATAGCGGGTGCCCTGAGTGTCGATGAATTTATAAAAAGGTTTAGGCAGATGTAACTTTAATATCTCTGATTTTCTCACCTTTTTGATAAAGTGCAACTTCAATCTAATTTTATTATTATGAAAGAAATGATCATTAAAATACCGGAAGATGCCACTGAACTTGTTACCGAATTGGTAGAGAAATTAGGCGGAACTATAAAAGTGGAAGAAAAGATTTCTTCCAAAAAGAAAAAACCGAAAAAGAAGAAAGAAAGTGTGGGACATGATTTCTTATTTGGCAAATGGAAAGATTTTGATGTTGACACCAGAAAAATCAGAGAAGAATTATGGAGAAGGGATTAAAAGTAATTGTTGATACGGATATTCTCATTAAGGCATACTGTGGGGATAATCAAAAAATTCTAAATCTTCATTCTTTAAAAAGTTCATACGGTGTTTCAGTTGTTACGGCAATCGAATTGATTGCAGGTGCTAAAAACATTAAGCAGCTTTCTTCATTAAATAAGGTTTTAAAAGTATATCCTATATTTTATATTTCCGAAGTGATCTCTAAAGAATCCTTTCAACTTTACAAAAAATATATTCTAAAGTTTCCACTTGGTCTATCAGACTGCTTTATCGCTTCAACTGCTTTGTATCATGATCTTTTGGTTTATACAGACAATAAAAAGCATTATGATTTTATCGAAGGTTTAAAGTTCGATAGAGAAAAATGAAAACATGGCACCGGTTTAAGATTGGGGCAAACATTTGTGCATTGCAAGTTCCTATCATTTTCCTAAAGTATAAGTCAAAGTGATATTCCATACAAAATCTTTACTTCCTACAATATCGCTTTGAATTTCTTTGTTGATGATTGATGATATGGATAGAGGTAAATCACTCTTAGCTAAAGTAAAAGCTGATGTAAAATAAAACCCATCATGTTCTCCCTGTTTAAGATAGTAAAATGCAGGAGCTATGTTCATGAAAAACTTTTTGGTGAGTTTAATATTTGAGAAACTCGCATTGACCGTAATGAAATGTGAATTTTTCACCGTAGTTGGATCGATGCCATGTGAATAGAGATAATAAATTCCAACACTGACATTTTTAGTGAGAAAATAATTCGGTACTATTTCACTCGCTCAGTATCGTTCTGCAATGGTTACTTTGGTTGAATCATCGTCAGCCAATGCGGCGTCTTTAAAATTCAGCCCAAGATGGGTACCAACATGCATCCGAAACCTACTGCTGTTTACTAATTTATATCTGAACCAAAATAGAAAATACCAGGGTTTGCCCTTCAATGAAAATGTAAGTTCCGGATCAAAACTAAATTTGCCCCCTATCGACATATCAAATATAGCAGCTGGTTTACCCAATGAAAAAGTTGGTATCAGTGAAATACCATTGTTGGTTATGCCTGCCGCGCCCGAAAAATGAGTGATGCTTTTCGTACTGTCAATTTTTTGCGCAAATGAGATTTGAGCAATGCTAAAGAAACAGCATAACCAAAGCGAAATTTTTTGCATTTGCAAAAGTATTTCGGCTGGTACTCCCGCTGCTAACGATAATCAAACCAATCATTAAGGATTTCAAGCAACCTGTACGCGAAGATTTGAAGGCGCAGTTCCGGTCATTCTTTTGAAATAGTTGTTAAAGTAAGTAGGATATTCAAAACCGAGTGCATAGGCAATTTCGGCAATTGTCCAATCAGTGTGTTGCAGCAGTGCTTTTGCTTCAGTAATAATTCTTTCGGAGATATGGGTGGTAGTTGATCTGCCTGTAACTTCTTTCACAGCGCGGTTAAGATGGTTAACATGTACCGATAAATTTTTTGCAAAATCCTGTGCAGCTCTTAATTGCAACGGGTGCTTTGTGCTTTCAATTGGAAACTGACGTTCCAAAAGTTCAAGAAACACAGAAGTAATACGCGAAGCAGCATTTTTATGTATGTCATAATTTTCAGAAGGCTGCATTTTAAGTGCCTCATGAATAATAAGGTTGATGTAGTTGCGAATAAGGTCATCCTTGAAAGTGTAGTCAGTCTGCTGCTCTGCAATCATTTTCTGGAAAATGGTATTTAAAAATTCCCGTTGGCTGTCGGTTATGTGTAAAACAGGTGTGCCGCCAATCTTAAATAAAGGCGATTGTTGAAGGCTTTCTGATCGTTCAGAAAATTTTAAAAAGTCCTCGGAAAAGAGAACGCTATAACCTTTATATGTTCTTGAAACGGTTTCCCATGAATAAGGAATATGCGGATTGCCAAAAAATAAAATAGTGCCTTCATGTTCAAAACTTCTGTCTGCATAATGAATGATGCTCCTGCCTGTTGTTAAACAGATCTTATAAAAATCCTTTCGGCTGTAAATACGCACCGCATCAGCATCAGCTTCGATTTGGTGTACATTAAACCCCTTTAGCTTTAGCTCATTATTGAACTCGGAAACGGAACGCATATTTTTGTTTTGCATAGAGCAAATTTAAGAAAATCAAATCATGCAGATTTCTAAACTAAGTAGCAGGAAGACTGAAAATGTGTAGCTCTGCTCCAGCCATCTTTTTATACCTCTCTTTTTTATTTCCTTTTCTTTTCTCCTAGCAAGAACGCGGGAATCAAAATTTAAATAGCCTATAAGTTTCCAGGGAATGCCATGCCTGATACTTTTTGATTCTCCGGAATTATGCCTGGGCAATCTTTGCTGAACATTATTTGTTTGTCACAATAAAATTCCTGAATACTATCGCTATATAGAATGTAAACGAAATACATGAAAAAAGAGTCAATTGCTGACTCTTAATTTTAGTCGGGAGGACTGGACGATGCCTATGTTCGTAAAAAACGAACATTCAAATTTACCGAACAAAAACATTATAGAAGAAAAAAAAATTTTTACCAATTTATTACACGAGATCATGCAAATACAAGTGTCATTGCAGCCATCTATCATAATGTATTTCATCCCTTATACCAATGGTTTTTTCAACAATTGCAGTTTGATAATTACACCCTTGATCTTGATTCTACGGTGTTAACGCGCTATGGAAATCAACAGGGTGCAGCCAAAGGCTATAACATCAAGAAACCCGGTCGAAAATCTCATCATCCATTGATGGCTTTTGTAAGCGACTGCAGAATGGTAGCAATTTTTGGCTACGCAGCGGTGATGCATTTACGGCAAACAATTTTGAAATTTTTCTGTTGGATACCCTTGATAAATTAAAAGATACGACATTGGTTTACTCAGAGCCGACAGTGGTTTTTATTGTAAGAATGCATTTGATATACTGGAAAGTAAATCTATTCAATAGATCATAGCAGCGCGTATGTATGCACCACTGCAAAAGCTGATTGTTTCTATTAATAACTGGTTACCGCTCGATAATGGATTAGCCATTGCATCTACCTATTATCAAAGCCCTTGATGGGATAAAGCTCGCCGAGTGATTGTAGTAAGACAACAAGTGGAACAAAGACCTAAGGCAACAGGAAAAATATTAAGCTTATTTGAAAATGATGAAATCATCAACGGCTATCGTTACAGCGCCGTTGTAACCAATCTTACCCTGCCGGCTAAAGTTTTGATGCCACAGAAGCATCACTTAATTGGGTAATGATAGGATATAATTTAATGAGCTTATTTAGACAAGCTATCTTAAAATCTAAAGTACAACCTCAATTAAAAACATTACGTTATAAGCTCTTTGCCGTACCAGCCTATATAACTAAAAACGGCAATCAAAGAATATTAAACATGACTGTGGCGATGAAACGACGAAAATGGTTTGAAGGATTATTTGCTTCCTCAGACGAAGTAAAAATACCGTATGACTTCACTACTTAACTTCCCTAATGACAAATCTGGGTTGATATTATTTTGAAATACTTCTAAAATAAAAAAGCCAGTAAATGAAGTTTTTACTGACTTTCGACATCGTTTGAAATAGTAAAAGTCGGGAGGACTGGATTCGAACCAGCGACCCTCCCGCCCGGGCGGGATATTCTAACCGGGCCGAATCAAATAAATTTCATTATGCTCCAGCCATCTTTTTATACCTCTCTTTTTTATTTCCTTTTCTTTTCTCATAGCAAGAACGCGGGAATCAAAATTTAAATAGCCTATAAGTTTCCAGGGAATGCCATGCCTGATACTTTTTGATTCTCCGGAATTATGCCTGGACAATCTTTGCTGAACATTATTTGTTTGTCCACAATAAAATTCCTGAATACTATCGCTATATAGAATGTAAACGAAATACATGAAAAAAGAGTCAATTGCTGACTCTTAATTTTAGTCGGGAGGACTGGATTCGAACCAGCGACCCCCTGGTCCCAAACCAGGTATTCTAACCGGGCTGAACTACCTCCCGTGCCCTTGTAGTCCTGTAAACAGGGCTGCAAAAGTAGGGGGTTTTTTATTTAAAATCTCTCTCTTGCAAAATTTTAAGTGCCGATGAATAAAAAAATTTCAACCCAAATTGTTAATGAATTAATTTTTCGTTCACGGGTTAAATGTGAACTCCTGCTTATACGCCCTAATATAAAGATGCGTGGAGCGTCTTGTAATCAGGAATAATAGATCGTTTTACAGGAGAAGAAAAAGATTTCACTATTTTAGATTGAGTTATTTTGTTAAATGCACAATAAGCCTATGACAATCTATGCTGGATGCAAAAGAATGGCTGTGTACGAATGGATGGCCTGATATTAATGACAGCAATAAATCATTTCATGATGAATCAGCTCCGGATAGTAACTATTGAAAACAAGTTTTTACAATATTCTGTTGCTCCTGCTTTAGGAGGAAAATTTGTCAGCATCTACAATAAGCAACTTAAAAGAGAATTCCTCTGGAAAAATGAAAAGCTTTCTCTTACCCGGTTGGAACCAGGCTCAGATTATGATTCCAATTTCTGGGGAGGGATCGATGAATTAATTCCAAATGATGTTCCTGAAAACATTGACGGGATCGACTACCCCGATCATGGGGAACTATGGACAACGCCATTAGAGTATGAAATAAAGGAAGAAAAATTAATTCTTTCGGGCACACTTTCCTCCAGTAAATTATTTTATCAGAAGATAATTGACCTGGATGCCGATTCACCCGCTATAATAATCTCCTACAAAATCAAAAATACTTCAAATAATGTTCGCCATTTTCTTTGGAAACTGCATGCCGCATTAAAAATCCAGGAAGGTGATAAATTAATCACAAGCGCAAAAAAAGGAAAGGTGGCAGATGTTGAATATTCCCGATTCACAAATCCCAAAGAGTTTGAATGGCCAATAATAGAGGGAGTGGATGCTTCTGTTGTTCCTTCCCAAAACAATACCATGGATTTCTTTTACCTGTATAATATACCAAACGGAGAAATGGAATTTTCATCTCAGCAAAGACACATATTTAGGTATAGTTATGATAAAAAAATTTTCCCTTATCAATGGTATTTTGCCTCTTACGGTAAATTTTTAGATCACTACACTGCTATTTTAGAACCTTGTACAACAATGCCTGTAAGTGTTAATGAAGCGAGGAAATTGAATCAATGCAGTGTGTTGAAACCAAATGAAGAATTGCATACTATTGTAAAAATCTATGCAGGGTAGCAATAACTATGTGTGCGGAACTTGATGTGTTGTAAAATAATTTAACAGACATAATGCAAATAAATGAAGTGATCAAAGGATTACGCAACATCCTATGATTGAAACCAAAAGTATCCCAGGTCAAGTTTTGAGTACCATAATATGAACAGGAAAAAAGTTTTTATAACAGGGGCTGCATCGGGAATAGGAAAAGAAGTTGCAATAAGATTTGCCAATGAAGGATATGATGTGTGTTTAAACGATATACAAACAGGGAAACTTCAACAAGCGCTTGAACAATTACCGATTGGGGATCACTTTCTTTTGAGCGGTAGCTATGCAGACAAATCAACAATGCAAAGAGCATCAGAAATGATTGCGCAAAGCTGGGGCGCATTAGACGTTTTGGTGAACTGTGCAGGTGTATCTAAATCAACCGATCCTGTTGCCATGGATATTGATGAATGGCGGAGCATTTTTGATATTATGGTGAATGGATGTTTGCTTGTTTCAAAGATGGCAGTCCCCTTTATGAGAGAAGGCGGAAGAATAATTCATATTTCATCGATTCATGCTTTCAGAGCGGAAAAATCTGCAAGCAGCTATGCGATGGCGAAGGCTGCTATTAATCAATGTTGCCGTGCGCTGGCGGTTGAGCTGGCAGACCGGAATATTTTGGTCAATGCTATTGCACCGGGGTTTGTAGATACCCCGATGTCTATAATAAATGGCAAAAGTGAATTGGAATCAGAATGGTTCCGGGAAAATTATGTGAAGAATCATCACTTGCCATTAAAACGCGCAGCGCAACCTTCAGAAATTGCAGGCGTCGCATTTTTTCTTGCAGGCAAGGACGCCTCTTACATTACGGGGCAGGTTATTACAGTAGATGGTGGTCTTACCATTACTTTTTAAAATTTGAGAAATGAAGATAGAATCGGTAGATTTTTTTTATGTGAGTATGCCTGAAATACTGGATATCGGCGATGGTAGCCAGGATGCGTTGCTGGTAAGGGTCAGAGCTGGCGGATTTGAGGGATGGGGAGAATGTGAAGCATCGCCGCTCACCAGTATTGCAAGTTATTATACACCGATGTCCCATAGTGCGTGTAAGCCTGTAAAATATGCTGTTGAAGGAAAGCAATTAAATGATGTTGATGATATTTACAAAATTTCTTCAGGTGTGCACGAAAACTCTCTCGACTTACTGCAAGCCGATCACACTTTGTCAGGTATTGATATTGCTTTATGGGATCTCGTAGGAAAAAAGTTAGGGTCACCGGTGTACGAATTATTAGGATATAAAAAGACGTTTCCAAAACTCCCATACGCATCGCAATTATTTGGGGATACTGCAGAAGAAACTTTTGAAAAAGCAGTGAAAGCGCACACTGCAGGTTACAAAGCTGTAAAATTTGGTTGGGGACCTTTTGGCAAAACATCAGTTGAGGATGACGTCTCTCAATTAAAAGCGGCAAGAGAAGGCGTTGGTGCAGACATGTATCTTATGATAGACGCAGGCACCGTTTGGAAAGAAAATGTTGGCAATGCACAAAAAAGATTGAATGTATTGAAAGAAATAAATGCTTACTGGCTTGAAGAACCCTTTTCCAACGGCGCTTTGAATGCTTATACACAGCTGGCTGAGGTTTCATCTGTGAAACTTGCGGGTGGAGAGGGTTGTAACAATTTTATGCAGGCCCGCGCGATGATAGAGCATTCAGGTATCAGGTTTATTCAGATCGATGCCGGAAGAATCGGTGGCATAACGGTTTCAAAAAGAGTCGCTGATCTTGCCCGGAAAAAAAACATTACTTATGTGAATCACACTTTCACTTCGCACCTTGCATTAAGTGCTTCTTTGCAACCATATGCCGGGATAGAAAGTGACATTATCTGCGAGTACCCTGTAGAATTAAAATCGCTTGCCCTGGAGATCGGCAAAGAAAAACTTCTTCCTGATGATGACGGCAAAATTCATGTGCCCTCAAAACCAGGGTTAGGTATTTTAGTCAATACACATGCGTTAAAAAAATATCTTGTCGATGTGGAAATAAGTGTAAAGAATAAAGTAATATACCAGACTCCTCAACTGTGATTTTTGAAATTGAATTTTTTATACCAACCTATTGTGCAGCTATGAAGCCTTATTGTACCGGTCTCTTTAACGCTTCGTTCGTTTCTGAGCAAAATCAAAATAAGTTTATTCCCTCGTATCTTACCTGGATATTTCGTTTCATATGAAGCATCAATGGAAACCCTTATTGTTGGTAGCGTATGTATTTTTATTTACCGGCTCTATCATTTGCATGAATGATATATTGCTTCCCTCGATGAAAGACTTTTTTCGTCTTTCTTATGTGCAATCATCTTTTGTACAGCAAAGCTTTTATATTGTCTATCTTATTTTTCCTATTCCCATTGCCTATTATATTTCACGTTATGGCTACAAAGTTGGATTAATAACTGCCCTCACGATTTGCAGTATTGGTGCTGCTTGTTTTCCTTTCTCTTATTATTTCGCAAGTTACCCGGTAGCCCTTACAGCGCTGTTTATTATCTCAATAGGGGTAACCCTGGTAAATGTGGCAGCGAACCCGCTTGCTGCTTTGTTAGGCGATCCTTCAGGTTCACATGTACGTGTGAACTTCGTTCAGTTGTTCAGCAGGATAGGTTATTCATTCACGCCAATCATCGCAACACGCTTAATTTATGGAAGCAACCATGCAATTACTTTTCATGTACCTTATCTGATCATCGGAGCCGGCACCCTGCTGCTGGCAATATTTATCACGTTCTCGACGCTGCCCTCTTTTAAACCGGAAGTAGTAAAAGGATTCATGCTTTTTAATATTGTAAGAGAGTCGCGAAAATATCCGCAGTTATTCTGGGGTGCGATGACAATGTTCTTTTATATGGGCGCAGAATCATGTACCGCAGGTTTTTTTATCAGCTATCTGCGGACAGTATCTCACTTTACTACTGATCAAACTGCTCAGTTCTTAACCTGGTATTATATTGCTGCAACCATTGTTTCCCTTGTCGGAATTTATCTCCTGCAATATATTTCTCCCGGAAAACTTATCGTGTTGTTTGGCTTTGGAATGATTACAATGTATATACTTGCTGTTACAACAACTACATCTGTTAATCCCTATTATTTTATCGGCATGGGTGTTTTCATTT
>DATBFI010000106.1:0-22352 GCA_036558585.1 Chitinophagaceae bacterium | reverse complement strand
TAATAACAGGGGCAAGAGTAAAAAGTCGGCTGAGGCCACAGCAGCATCAGCAAAAAAAGCCATGCCTACCGGCAGGCAGGCCGCATAAAAGTTGGTTTTCCCGTTCATGTCCATTCAGCGCCGAAAGGCGCTGTTTGTTTTAATCAAATATTTGTGACTATGCAAGGGAAAAAATAATATCAGGAGAAGTTGTTTGTCAATTTTCAACTATCCGAGCGATAGCGGAAGGTAATTTTTTACCGTAGGTTAAAGACAGTGATTGACTTTACCTTTTTGTACAAGAAGAGAGCTGCCGAGCAGGCAGGCTGTAGGGGACGGGGGCATGTGTTGCTTCTTTTCCTCTTTTAGGAGAAGGGGCTGATAAATATTAATATTCTTACGTACTTTGCCCGCAATTACAAAAATCACAGTGGATAATTAAATACAAATCATAACTCTTATGTACAAAGTAACGGTACTTTATAAGCATCCGCCGGACGAACAGGCATTCGAAAAATATTATAAGGAAACACATCTTCCGCTTACTGCAAAAATTCCCCATTTAGATCATGCTGAATTTACAAAGTTTGTTCCCGGACCAGATGGAAGAAAAGCATCTTACTACCGGATGGCAGAGCTTTACTTTGCTACCAGTGAATTCATGGTTGAAGGATTGAATTCTGCAGATGGCCTTGCGGCTGCGAGGGACATACCAAAGTTTGCAACCGGCGGCTTTGAATTTCTCTTTGGGTTAATTTAAGATTAGTGTCTTTGAGATTTGCCGTAGTCTCTTAAAGAAAAGTCCGTGTGACTTTAGTATTCAATCTTAAATATTATATTCTTACCCTTCAGAGGCCGAACTGAATTAATTCCTCTTTTAGGGGAATGGACTTTTTTTTCCTATAGATAGGGGCGGTCCTTGCTGTCTTTCGGAGACGGGGGAGACTGAAAAACTAACTGGTTATCAACACACAACGAGGCTCAAAGGGTTACCTTTTTGCAATTCTGGTATATATAGTATATCTTTGCGTCCAAATTACACATTACCTGAACTCAAAGCTTTGAAACTTCCTGCATAAGGTGTAATTATTTTAGATTCTCCATTGCCTGCCCACACGATAGTTTGCCCGGTTAATGCCATTGAATAAAAGTTTCGAAAGAAAAACAAAAGGAGGATTTATGAAGCATTGTTTATTAGGATGGATAACAGTATTTGCATTACCACTTATTGGTATTGCAGCTTATAAAACGATATCTTATTCACGCAAACCAAAAACCGTTGATAAAACAGTTTCGGTTGCTGTATATAAGGAAAACAATTACAAAGCGAAGGTGTATGACCGCACTTATGCGGAAGTACATATCGATCTGGAGAAGGTCAACGGAAAGAACCGTACTCCTGTATGGGACACGACATTTGATGCGAAGTTGCTGAGGCAATACCCGTCAGTAGAAAAGGCATTATCAAGAGAGATAACTGTAGAAAAGCTGGCTGATAAAAAGGAACACTTGGAGATCAATTACCTGATAAGGTATAACTCGAATGGAAGTGTCCTGCAAATGCAAAGCGGCTCAGTTATCGCGGATAGTTCCGGTAAACTGAGTATCGGGATTTAAATTCCATAAATCGTTTATAAGTACAAATGGAAAGGCTGCTCCCGGAGCGGCCTTTTTTGTTTTAATTGTTTGTGTATCCTTAGGTAGTTGTTTGCTGCCTGGCCATTAAGTAAGAAATTTTTCTCTGTATGGGGCATAGCTTCTTTTCCCTCTTTAGGGCTAAGGTAATTGCAACTTTAAAATCTATTCTTAAAAATGATTATCAATTTCCCATTTTACAATTTTTACGATAGGTTTGCCGGTCTTTCAAAAAATCAAGTATGAATTTTAATAAGATCAACCTTATTACAGGCTGGCTTGTATGCTTATTTGCCTGCGCCGTTTACATCATGACAAGTGAAGCTGGTGGCAGCTTCTGGGACTGCGGCGAATTTGTAAGCAGCTGTTTTAAAGTTCAGATTCCACACCCGCCCGGCGCACCACTCTTTGTAATGCTGGGAAGGATCTTTATTGTTTTGTTTGGCGATGATCCCCTGACTGCTGCAAAAGCCGTCAACGTAATGAGCGCACTGGCAAGTGGCTTTTCTATCCTCTTTCTCTTTTGGACCATCACGCATTTTGCACGTAAAATTGTTCATCCGGATACCTCCACCGAACCAAACTCTGCAAAGCTCTGGAGTATAATGGGCGCCGGCATTGTTGGCGCACTGGCTTACACTTTTACTGATTCGTTCTGGTACAGTGCCGTGGAAGGCGAAGTGTACGCGATGAGTTCGTTCTTTACCGCTATCGTATTCTGGGCGATACTTAAATGGGAGAACCAGGCGGATGAACCGGGCGCCGATAAGTGGATCGTTTTTATTTTCTTTATGATCGGCTTGTCTATCGGTGTGCATCTTCTGTGCTTATTGTGTATTCCGGCAATTGCAATGGCTTATTATTTCAGGAGAAGAAATTCGTTCCATTATGCACGTTTGAGGAAGTATTTTATCTGGACAGTTGTTATAGGCGGAGCGCTTGGTTTTATCATGTCATTGATAGGGGCACAATCACAAGTGAATAGTGACAGGGGCGTTCCTATGGATGGCACCATGGCAGGTTTGATGATATTGGGCACTGCTCTTGCCATAGGGCTTCTATATATTATAGAGCGTTTCAACCAAGACAAAAAAGAGTATTATGGTGGACTATATATCTTCCTCATCTTCGGTTTTATACTGCTTGGAATTGTACAGATAGGCGTTATACAGTATTCTATCAAAGGTGCGGGAGTATTTGATGTTTTCTTTGTGAACAGTCTTAATTTGCCCTTCTCCTCGGGTTTTATATTCTTCTTTATTCTTGTTGCAATAGGTATTTGGTATGGCTTAAAGTTCGCCGCAAAAAAAGGCTGGTCTTACCTGCGTCTTGCTTTATGGTGTATTGCTTTTACCTTGATAGGTTACAGCACTTACGTTACTACCATCATCCGCAGTAATGCGGATCCCTCGGTAGATATGTATAATGTGGATAATCCTGAGAGCCTTGTGGGTTATCTCGGTCGGGAGCAGTATGGCGATTTTCCTATTTTGTATGGCCAAACATTCAATGCGGCGCCTGCAGATTATAAGGAAGGTGCAATGAAATATGAGAAAGGAAAAACTAAATATACCGAGATAGGGAAAGACCTTAAATATGTATTTCTGCCAAAAGATAAAATGGTATTTCCGCGTATGTGGGATAACAGTAATGATCAAAGCCATGCGGATTACTACGCCATGTTCATGGGTATAGGGAAAAATCAGCAGGGTGAATATGAACGCGGTCCTACATTTATGGATAATGTCAAGTTCTTTATAAGTTACCAGACATATTTTATGTATATCCGCTACTTCCTGTGGAATTTTAGCGGTAAGCAAAATGATATCCAGGGTTTATTCGCAGGCAACGTAAGAGACGGGAACTGGATAAGCGGCATTCCGATTATTGACAATGCATTATACGGCGACCAGTCAATGATGCCTGATAGTCTGAAAAATAATAAGGCGCATAATACAATGTTCATGCTGCCCTTTATTCTCGGGCTTGTTGGTTTATTATACCATTTCAAAAAAAGGGGAGATGATGCGCTGGTAAATTTCCTACTCTTCTTCTTTACAGGTTTTGCTATAGTCATTTATCTTAATCAACCGGGCTACCAGCCCCGTGAACGTGATTATGCCTATGCAGGTTCATTCTATGCATATGCAGTGTGGATTGGTCTTGCTGTTCCCTATTTTATAGAAGTGGCTTCTTCGTGGAACAAAAAATTACTCCAGGAAATTCTTACAGGGGGTGGCATCATTGCTTTTATCTTTTTCCTGTCAATCGTTATTGCAGGTTATGGGGGAGGAGCAGGGTTAACTGTGGGCATTGGGTTTTTTATATTGCTGGCGCTTGTTGCTGCAGGAATTCCTTATATCTTAAAATTCCTGAACAACAAACAGGCAATAACTTATGCCGCTTTTATCATAGCACTGCTTGTGCCTGTGTGGATGGGTGCGCAGGAATGGGATGATCATGATCGCAGCAAAAAGCAATTGCCGCGTGATATGGCAAAAGATTACCTGAATAGTTGTGCCCCAAATGCTATTCTCTTTACGTTTGGCGATAACGATACTTATCCTTTATGGTATGCCCAGGAAGTAGAAGGCATTCGTCCTGATATAAGGGTGATCAATACAAGTTTATTGGGAATTGACTGGTACATAAACCAGTTGCGGTACAAGGTAAATAAGAGTGACGCAATTGATGTAATATGGAGTGCAGAACAAATAGAGGGACGTAAAAGAGATTATATACTTTACCAGCCCCAACCCCATATTCCCGAGAACCGGTATTATGATCTTTACGACCTGATGAAGAACTGGGCAGGCAGCGATGACCCCGAGAAAATGATCGATCGGGGCAATGGCGACAAGTATAATACTTATCCTGTGCACAAAGTTTCGATACCTGTTGATTCAAACCTGGTACGCAGAAATGGTACTGTGAATCCGGATGATAGTGTTGTTAGCGAAGTACGTTTCGATATTCCGAACAGGAATGTTATTATGAAAAACGACCTGGCAATGCTGAATATCATCGCAGCAAACAAATGGAGAAGACCTATTTATTTTACAATGCCTTATGATCAGCTTGGCTTTGGCAATTATCTTAGGAAAGATGGCCTGTCATACAGGTTAGTGCCCGTAGAAAATTCCAATATAAATACAAACTGGATGTATAATTTGGTGATGGACCCAAAAAAATGGGGTTTTGGTAATGCAAACCTCCCGGGTGTTTATTTTGATGAAGAAAACCGCAGGCATCTGAATGATATAAGGAGGGCCGATACAGAACTTGCATTTGATCTTATTTTCAAGAATAAAAAAGACAGCGCTAAAAATATACTGGAGCGTACAGATAAGATGATGCTGCAGGAAAATTTTGCGTATGGCTTAACATCCCGCACTAATGACCACAATAAAATTTCGATGGGTTTTCTTGAAGCCTGTTACCGTGCCAATGATCAGCAGCTTGCGGCAAAAGTGCTTGCGTCTGTTAAGAAAGATCTTCAGCAACAGTCAAGGTATTATGACGCGCTTTCAGGTGATAAAGCTGATAATATGGAATATGAAAAAAGAACAAATGCCAGCTTGCTGCAGCAGCTTGCGCAGCTTGAGAAAGTGTATACCCCGGTGAAGCCATCTCTTTCCGAAAAGGGAATTTTAGGAACTGATACGACGCAAAAGAAAGATAGCGCTAAAAAATAATTTAATCATTAATACGTGCAAAGTCCTGTTTTATGAGGACTTTTGTTTTGATTTTTTGAATCAGTTGTGTGCCACTCTCTCACTTAGCGAAACCCGAAATTGCCTCGGTTTCAAAAAGAGCATTTATGTTAATATAAAACATGAAATTTTAAGATGGCTGAACAAGAAGTTATTAAACACACCAAAAAGGCATACAAAATCTGGAGCGGCAAAGAACATAGTCTCTTTCATAAAATAAAAGAGTTTATTATTGAGATTTTAATTATTGTATTTGCTATAACCATTTCTATTTGGTTTCATAACTGGAGTGAGCACAGGCAGCAGCAAAAAGATGTTAAGGAATTTCTTTTAGGACTAAAAGAAGATCTGCAGAATGATATAAAAGAAATGAAATCTGATTCGCTGACTTTTGTACAAACTGCAGCAGCTTTTAAATATATTACAAGTGCTGAATACGGTGAGATCTTAAGTAATGACAGTTTAAAGAGATATCAAAACTATATTTTTAATACTACAGGCCTCATACCAAATAATGGCAGGTTTGAAGGATTTAAATCGTCCGGTAAACTTGGTTTCATAGAAAACGACGCACTGCAAAATCTTATTCTTGATTTATACCAGGAGGATATTCCCAGTTTGATCTTATCCACTAATGGTTTTACAGAAAGAAAAAAAGAACTGTTTCATTTTATAGCGCTTAACCGCAGAAGAAATCCTGATAACAGTGACAATCTTAATGTACTTTTTTTCAAGTGATGTTGGTCATAACCTGAGTACAAACCTTGGGTCTTTCGGTGAGATCTTTCTAAGATACAGCAATTGTATCCGGAAGTCAGAAAGAATAATACAGTTAATAGATCAAAGCTATTCAACTGAATAATAAAAACCGCACGGTATGCAAATGGTGAGACAAGTGTAAGTCGACCAATCCTCAAAAAGAATTGGAAAAAGCAAAAGAGCTTCACGAACTTTAACCGGCAGCGAACAAAGTACCTTTGCTTGTGATGCTGCACTAACAAAGAATATTTCAGGTCTGGGTTTACCAACAGCGTAAGGAAAGTAAAATTTTAAAAGCAGAGTAAATATTTTAAAGCACCGTCCGCTTTGCGAGACGAGGCCTGACATAAAAAATAATAATAATTTACAAGTAGAAATTATTTCATTTTTATAAGTATCCTAAATCCAACGTGTCTTTTAGAATTTTTCTCTCACTGTCGAGCATTTTTTTTATTCAATTACAAACCATGTATAACTATCTGCTGCAATTGTAAAGGTTAATTCGATCTCATAATTCCTGTTAAGTGTATAGATTTTTGGCGATACATTTTCCCGACTGAGTTTTGCTGTTGTTGTTAAACCGGTATAGTATAAAGGAACCCTGATCGTTCTTGTAATACTTTTATTTAAAGGATTGTACAACATCAGCAATCCTTTTATTTTTAATTGCGGGTTTACATGCAGAATACCATCCCAGTCCCTGCCATCTGCCCTGCGAAGATGAATGATATCTGAATTAAGTATATCGCGGTATTTTTTATACCAGTTAATGATTTTGATAACAGTTTGCTTAGTCGTGTCTGTATCGTATAACCTTGGCCCGCGATAGCAGGCCTGCACACCTGCGCCATAGTATTGCACCATCAGTTGTTTATAATCTTTAAGATGTTCTGAAAGCGGTTCCAGCACAGCTTCAGGACCTCCACCCTGGTACTTCGTTAAGGGAACAAATCCCCAACTCATCGAAGGAGTTTTTTCCCACAAGCCATCATAAATATTTTGCCTGTTCAGGATTTTCTGGTCCTCTCTTGGCAATGAAAAATTTACTTCGCGGTAACCAATCGCAATTTTGTTTGTACCATCGAGAAAATACCAGTCAGGAGCATTAACATACACACCATGCTCATTACACCAGTGATACAATCCCTTTTGCAATTCCATTTGCTTCCACTGGCTGTCACCAATATCTTTATGACCCGGGTGTGTAGTAGATGCACACACATCACCCGGGTAAGGCCCGTCATTTTCAAAAATGTCGAACCCGGTATTGCTGATAAAATATTTCAGCTTTTCGAGATAAGCTAGTCCCCATTTACTGCCCATACAGGGTGCATGCCCAAAGAATGCCGCAGCATCCGGCTTACCTGTAACAGGATCAATCACATCATCTTCATCACTTATTTTTCTTGAGCTGAATAGAGAGTATCCGCCTATCATAATCCCTTTGCTATGTGCATACGCACTTAGCGATTTCCATTTTTGAATATTGGTAACAGAAGTGTCTTCCATATTACAATGACTGCCGAAACTCAATATGAGTGCCTCATAACCCGTAGCAGCACATTGATCTATTGCATCTTTTACCTCTTCGTCATTCTTACTGACAAGATGCATGAAGATGGGATTTAATGTTGTCCACGGTGCAACCGTCGTGTACATGTTGCGAATGGCAAGGCCTCTTCTTTCCCTGTCATAACTATCCATCAATAATTCATATGTGCGCACTGAATTAAAAACATTTCCTTGTTTTAATTCAACACCTGTAACCTTTTCAGGATATATCTCCAGCAAACAGGGAGTTTTGTAATCATAATTTACCTGCGATGTATAAACACTGTCCGTTTTCCAGTGCGTTGTTTGATCGCTGATATCATAACGCATAGCATTATTAAATGCATAATTTGTTTCTACATAAATGCCATGTTGTTTTTTCATTTGCTCCGGTGAACCAACTACGGCACTTTCCTCTTCTACCAATGCGAGTACTTCATTTACTATATGACTTAATGTTATATTGTGATCAGAATTATTTTCTATCGAAATCCATTTAGTAATGAGGGGAATGTTATCGTATAATTCATAATTCACTTTTATAATTATTCCATTTAATGCAGAAAGGGAAGATCGATAACTAAAGGAAATTGCTTTTCCTGTCGGTTGTTTTGTACTCATCGCCCAACCTTTTGGCTTCCATTGAATAAAGGGTTTGATATCACTTACTTCATATTGCACAAATTGAAAATCGCTTGCATGCGATGTAAAATTATTTAACCAGCCAGGTAAGAGGTAAGCGTTTTCTGTTTGCCCGTACAATCCACCCACATTGTATTCCTTTCCATCTATAGCTATTCTTGCTTCAGGTTTTGCAGCACGCAGCAACTGTTGACCATTACTCAAATTTTTATAATCGGTGCACGCTACATTTGGTTGTATACGGAATGTTCTCTTTAATAAACCATTATACAATATGATGTCTTTGCCATCCGCACTGGCATATACTTCCGCTTTAACATGTATAGGTGAAATCAGCCAGTCATTACTGAAATTTTTTTCACCGGCTTCTTTATATACGGACAATAATTTTTGAGCAGGCAAACATAAAGGCAATAACAAAAAAATGGAACTGATAATTCTTTTCATTGATAAATCTCAATTAATGATTTCAACAAAGGCAAAGATATATCCTGATGGCTTGCGAGTTTTTCTTCTCTGAATGTCTTTCAAAGATTAACTTCGATTTCAAAAACACTAAATACATTCATTTCAAAATGGAGATCTTAACAACAGAGATAAAAGAATTCGTGAAACAAACGAAGCTTGGATTTGTTGCCACTGTTTGCCCCGATGGAACACCAAATCTTTCGCCGAAAGGCACGACAACTGTTTGGGATGACGAACATCTTGTATTTGCTGACATTCATTCGCCTGAAACAATTAATAATCTGTTGACTAATCCCTCTGTTGAAATCAACATAGTGGATATTTTTGTCAGGAAAGGATATCGTTTTAAAGGCATTGGAAAAGTTCTTTCGGACGGGCCTTTGTTCGAAGAGATATTTGCATTTTATAAAGATGCAGGAGCAGACAAGTATATAATTAAAAATATAGTATTAATAAAAGTTGAAAGAGTTCTCCCGCTTTCATCCCCGATTTATGATACAAATGTATCAGAAGAAGAAGTAATAAAAAGATGGGGTGATTACTGGGGTTCTATTTATGCGATAAAATAGATGCACAATGTGTGAGTATAGTTAGTGTTACAATAAACCGGATAAATAAAATTTTTCACGAGGCTCAACTGGTTTTTAGAGGAGATGTCCATGACCCAACAACGTCAACGTATATCAACTGGTTCACCTTACGAACCTAAAATCGGAATTTCAAGAGCTGTCAGAAGTGGCCGGGTTATTGCGGTAACGGGAACCGCACCACTCGGAACCGATGGTAAAACAGTTACAACCGGTGATCCCTCAGGCCAGGCACGACGCTGTTTCGAGATCATTAAAGCCGCAGTAGAAGGATTGGGAGGAAAAATGTCAGATGTGATCCGCACCAGGATTCTTTTGACACGAATCGAAGACTGGGAAAAGATAGCCCTCGTGCACGGGGAATTTTTTACTGATATTCGACCAGCCAATACAATAATGCAGGTTGTACGATTTATCGATCCGGACTGGTTAGTCGAAATTGAAGCTGACGCTATCATTGAAGATTAATCATTGATGATCCGTATAACATCGGTTTGCAGCAAACCTGCTTCGTAATAAATTTTTCAATACTTCTATGAATCCGCATGCTGCAGTCATCTCTAAATATTTTCTTATTTTATAGAGTGTGGTATTGCAAGATTAAATAGGAAAATATTTATAAGCAGATTCGCCATACATTTCATCAGTCATTGTAAGAATAAAGGTTGTTTCTACAATTGCCTGTATACTATGGTTAATATTTGCATGCAGTGTTAATATTTGTCCTGCTTCTACTTTTGAGGTTTGCTCATCGATTGATATCTGAAGATCACCATTTAGCACATGTAAACTAACCAGTGCATCAATCGTTTGAGGTCGCATTTCTGCACCGGCGTGCATTATGACCAATACTATACGCATGCCCTTTGTTTTAAAAAGTGTTATGCCGTTACGGTCATTCTTTTGCCAGGCGGGTTCATTTTTTAAACGCTGGGTATATTCGGCAACATCAAGTATAAGCAATGGCGCATCGAGTAAACGGCCACCTTCAGGACGGTTAAGCGTGGATTCATTATATTTCTCTTGCATGATGTTTGGATTTGAGAATAAAAACGGTTTGTAATAATGCAGTAATAAAATCATACCAACCTAAAAAATTAAATTGGTGTGGAAATTATTTCCTTTTATTTTTTGGTTATTTAAAGTAAGCATGGACAAATTTTGTGGTTATAGTGATCAAAGATGAGAATTAACATGCGCAACTTTTTATTATTCTTAAATTGCTTAGGTAACTGTTATTGATAATAAATCATATGACTAATACCAAACTCATGCATTCGACACCAAATATTGTTATTAAGCGCCTGCTGCTTCTTTTGCTTATTACAATCCCGCTTTTTGCGAGTGCACAAAAAAGAACCCCGGTATATGGATATGTATTGGACAGTTTAAACTATTCGCCCATTGCAAATGCACAGGTTACAAATACAAATACGAACAAGAGTACAACTACTAATGAAAAAGGGATTTTTTCTTTAGCTGTAAAGATTAATGATGTGTTATTTGTAACAGCCACGGGTTATCATTTTGATACTTTGAGATATAACATTTTACTGCGGGACACACTCATCATGTACATGTCTTCACTCGCACATGTTTTACCCGGTGTAACCGTTACAGCGCCTGGGTATAGCAAATACCAGAGTGATAGTATACGCAGGCAACAGGAATTTTTATCAGATATAGGAGCCCCTAAACAACCGGTTGCATCCAATGCGAATTCTGGTGCAGGCGTAGGAATTAATCTTGATTTTCTTTCAAAAAAGGAAAAGAACAAAAGAAAGGCTTATAAAACATTTAATGAGCACGAAAAAGATGCTTATGTCAATTATCGTTTTTCCCCTGAAATAGTGAGCGATTACACCGGCTTAAAGGGAGATACACTCAGGCATTTTATGGAACTGTATACACCCGATTATGAGTGGCTGCGCCAGCATACGGAAAATGAAGACATATTTTATTATCTCAATGATAAACTAAAATTGTTTTATAAACGGGAAAGGAAATAACGTTAATCGTGAATCTCAATCGTCAGATGTAACTGCACACAAACTGCCGTCAGTCGTTTCACGATGAACGGCCTACAAAATCTTTATTTTTATATTCTTAAAACAAATACCCGTATTAGCCACGCTGCTATGAGACGCCTGTAATGCAATATGTCCTGATTTTGCGGCACCATAACCGGCTTCATCCTTCCATTTTCCTGCCGCTTTTTGCTGTTTCCATTTATCACTTCCCAATTCATACTCTACCACTTTTTGCCCGTTAAGCCAATGCTCAACATGACCTTTGTTTACAATGATCATTGTATGATTCCATTCGCCGGGAGGTTTTGTAGCATCAACTGATGGTGCCTGCATTGCATAATTTGAGGCTGTTTTTTGATAATCTTCTATTTTTTCCCGGATTCCCTTATCATCGAGCAACTGGTATTCCGGGCCGCTTTCATAAGTTTGATCATGATCTTCTGTTACCAGGTACATGATACCGCTGTTGCCTTGTGACGAAATTTTCCAGTCAATAGAAAGCTGAAAATTTTCATACAGATCTTTGGTAATAAGGTCGGGATTTTGGCCGCTCCCTGGTTTGTCGGTGCACAGAGTTCCATCTTTTACTTTCCAGGATGAGCCTGAAATATTTTTATATGTTCTCCAGCCATTAATCGTTTTTCCATCAAACAATAATTTCCATCCATCCTGTGCTTCTTGTGCTGTGAGGTGATTATCAGAAGTAGTATCAGTCATAGTAAGTGTTTTTTGGTGTGCGGGTATTTTAAAACTTTGAACAGAAAAAAGTGCAATAACAATACCCGGTGCAAAAAGGAATTTCTTTCTCATATGGTTATCTTTTGAGACTGTTGAAGATAGGAATTTAATTTTTTTGAGGGGGCTTTTGAACAAACATTTATGTGTGTTGATATAATGGCTTCTCATTATTTCGCTTGTTCTGCGCATATTATTTTACTTCGCAAAGAGTGAATTTTATTAAGATCATTTAACGGTTATCTAAATATCGATGTATCTATGTGCATATCGTTTTCTTATCTTTGCCGCTCAATAAACAGGACGTACCAGAGAGTGACCACGCCTGAGACAGGCGCAGCACAACTAAAGCTTAATAGTGACTCCGGAGTTCGTCCATAAAAATCATAAACCATGATTCAAACATCATCTCCCAAAATTGCAAGTTCAAAAATTGTTGACCTGTTAGGAGACAAGGCAGAATACTTGTTAAGCTATAAGAGTAATACAATTGATAAATATCAGTTGCACTTACCATCAGCGGATCATGTTGATAAAATATGGACATATAGTAACCGTAACAACCAGGTATTGCGCAGCATGGAACAACTGCTCAACACAGGGCGTCTTGCGGGTACCGGGTATTGCAGCATTTTTCCAGTTGACCAGGGAATTGAACATAGCGCGGGCAGTGCATTTGCACCTAACCCTATTTACTTTGATCCTGAAAATATCATAAGGCTTGCTGTTGAATCCGGCTGCAATGCTGTAGCATCAACTTATGGAGTGCTGGGCATTATGAGCCGCAAGTATGCACATAAAATTCCTTTTGTAGTTAAAATAAATCACAATGAATTTTTGAGTTATCCTAATCGTTACGATCAAACCATGTTTGGCACTATTAAGAGTGCGTGGAATATGGGCGCTGTAGCGGTTGGCGCTACTATTTACTGGGGAAGTGCGGAAAGCAGCCGGCAGTTAAAAGAAGTAGCGGAAGCATTTGAAATGGCGCATGAATTAGGAATGGCAACAATTCTTTGGTGCTATACACGCAACAATGCATTTAAAGTAGAAGGTGTGGATTATCATACCTCTGCAGACCTTACAGGCCAGGCAAATCATTTGGGCGTTACATTACAGGCAGATATTATCAAACAAAAATTACCAACCAATAACGGTGGTTATCTTGCTACAAAACATGGCAAAACGAATAAACTTGTATATGATAAATTAACGACCAGTCATCCTGTTGATCTTTGCCGTTATCAGTTGATCAATTGTTATATGGGGCGTGTTGGTCTTATCAATAGTGGTGGTGAAAGCAAAGGTGCAAGTGATATGCAGGAAGCAGTAGAAACAGCGGTAATTAACAAACGTGCCGGTGGCATGGGTCTTATTCTCGGTCGCAAGGCATTTCAACGTCCCTTTAAAGAAGGTATTGAATTGCTGCAGGCGATCCAGGATGTATATCTTGATGAGAGTATTACTATAGCTTAATATTTTCAGAACCTGTCATTAATTACGATGGGTTTATTTTGTGTGCTCATACTTATTAGACTTTTTATTCCGCCGGAGAAATCGTTTAATTTTTATGAAATCAGCATCGCCCCTTGCGTCGCAAATCCGGTTGAGACGGATTCGTTGAGACAAATAAAATTATTTATCGGCGAAATCCTTTCATCACATTATCTCTTAACTCCTCTTTTAGGTCCGAAGGACTCCTTTGGAGGGTTAGGGGCTGAAATTTTATTATCTTCATTCCTCTAATCGAGTAGTCATATGAGCAAACAGCGAGAAGAAGATTTGGATACCAGTCTTTCCGGGGATGAGAATACTTCCGGATCGGTGGGCGAACAGCGAACGAAATGGTATAAGCGAATAAGAAAAGGGATCACCACCTCAACTGCTGAAAAAAAAGAAACTCCTGAAGGCTTATGGAGCAAATGCCCGGAGTGTAACTATATCTGCACAACTGCTGAATTGAAAGAAAATCTTTTTGTTTGTCCTAAATGCAATTATCATCATCGCATTGGCAGCGAAGATTATTATGAAATCGTTTTTGATGAGAAGGAATATACAGAGCTCTTTGATAATATCACGAGTAAGGATTTTCTCGGATTTACCGATTTGAAGCCTTATCAAAAAAGACTTGACGAGATCCATGCCAAAACTGATTTGAAAGACAGCATGCGTGTTGCTGTGGGCAAAATAGGCGGTCATGAAATTGTAGTAGCCTGTATGGATTTTGAATTTATTGGTGGCTCACTTGGTAGTGTAATGGGTGAGAAATTCAGCCGTGCAGCAGATCATTGTCTTGAACATAAACTTCCTTTTTTGGTTATCAGTAAAAGCGGTGGTGCTAGAATGATGGAGAGTGCATTCAGCCTGATGCAGCTTGCCAAAACAAGCGGTAAACTTGCACAATTGAGTGACGCAAAAATTCCTTATATCTCTTTGCTAACAGATCCCACATTTGGAGGCATTTCTGCAAGCTTTGGCATGCTGGGTGATCTTAACATTGCCGAACCAGGCGCCCTTATTGGTTTTGCCGGGCCGCGTGTTATTAAAGAAACAATCAAAAAAGATTTACCTCCCGGTTTTCAGCGAAGTGAATTTATACTCGAACACGGTTTTCTTGATTTTATAGTGGACAGGAAGAAGCTGAAAGAAAAAATAGCTCAACTGATCAATCTTTTTAAAAATTAATTCATCTGCTAAAATAGAATGTGTGATATATCAGTAAGATGTTATTTTTAGTTATGATAATATAACATCTTATGTCTGCACACACATCTCAAAAGGAAATCATTCACCGGGAATTTGAATTAGAGAGACTGATCCTCTTTAGCGACGCGGTTTTTGCTATTGCAATCACACTGCTCATCATTGACATTAAGTTCCCGGAAATACCTGACGATCTTAAACATGTTAGTTACCTGCAATTATTCAGACCGCTTATTTTTCATTTTTTAGCCTTATGCATCAGTTTCTTTTTTATCGGAACCTTTTGGTCCCGTCATCTCAGGATGTTTAAATACCTGCAGCAGTATAACCGTGGGATTATTGTAAGAAATTTATTTTTGCTGTTTTTTATAGTAACATTTCCATTTGCGGCGGAAGGAATAGCAGGTCATGTGCGACCTGATTTTATATTGCCACTTTTTATCTATATGAGCGACGTTGCACTTTGCTCTGCAATGCACCTCTCACTTTGTCATTATATGTTTTATAAAAAACCTCAATTATCAATTCCGGGTTACGAGAATGACAAGAAATACATTTTCCTTCGCAGCAAATATTTTACCATTACCATCTTTTCTGTTCTATTTATCGCGATTATACTTAGCTTTCTTTTTTCTGATAATTACCTGTTTGCCTTTTACAGTTTTTACCTGCTCCCGGTGGGCGTATTCATTGCACGAAAAAAGCTAAAGAAATATAAACCCAAAGAGGAGATTTAAAATGTTTAATGAATACCGGTAGTTTTGCGCTTCATTCTATACTATGGCAGCTAAAGAAATGAATAACAGGCAGGCTTATTTTCATTATCACATAGAGGATAAGTATGTTGCAGGCATTGTATTAATGGGAACCGAAGTAAAATCGATACGTGAAGGCAAGGTAAGTTTTGCAGACAGTTATTGTTTGTTTGATAAAGGAGAATTATGGGTACGTGGTTTAAATATTGCTGAATATTCGCATGGTACAGCATATAATCATGTACCAGTGCACGACAGGAAGCTTTTGCTCACTTCACGGGAATTAAAGCGGCTTGAAGCAAAGATGAAAGAAAAAGGATTTACGATCATTCCCTTAAAGATATTCTTCAATGAAAAAAATCTTGTAAAAGTAGAAGTAGGTTTGGCGCGTGGTAAAAAAGTGCACGATAAAAGAGAGTCTATAAAAGAAAGAGACACCCAAAGAGAGATGAAGAGGCACCTGAAGTAAGGGCCCTATCTCCTAAACCCGCCTGTCGGCAGACAGGGGAGTATAAACCCTTGTGAAAAAGTTATTAGTATTCTTTTGTTCACATTAAAATAAGCTCGTTAAAAATATGGGCTTAAATCAGTTGAAGCTTTGCAGCTTTTGGATCAACAAATACTGTATCATGCTCAAAGTCTAATTTAATTCTCCACTTTTGTAAAGTAGCTGAGCCGATAATAGCTTCCTCACTTAATGCAGGGACAACCAAAAATTCATCGCTTAGCAGAACATCGTTAATGTAAAAATCTAATGTTATTCTTTCTTTAATTTCAATAAAATGACTTTCACTTGCAGTGGAAAGTTTTCTGACCCTTGAAAGACTTTCTGGAGTACCTAATATATTGGCATAATCTGGATGAATGCATGAAAGATTAGCGCCACTATCAAATAAAGTATAAAGATGCTTCTCGCTTTTTGAGCCGGCAAATAACAATGGCATTCTTATAACGGACATAATGGTGATTTAGTTAAAGATACGAATTGAAGGATACATAAGTATATAAAGTAATAAGTAAGCAAAGTATATAAAGACGCAACGCAGAATAATTTTTACCGCACAATTCCCTCTGTCTGCCGACAGGCAGGGTTTAAGAGCGGATGGGTTTATACATCTCCTCTCTCAAAAATTTTACTCTTTCGTCTTCCATATATTCATCAAATGTCATTAACCGATCAATAGCGCCATTAGGTGTTATTTCAATAATTCTGTTAGCTACTGTTTGCATAAATGTATGGTCATGCGAAGTAAGTAACACAATTCCCGGGAACATCTGGCAACCGTCATTAAATGCCTGTATACTCTCGAGGTCAAGATGATTGGTCGGTTGATCAAGTATAATAAGATTTGGATTTTGCAACATCATTCTGCTGATCATACAACGCACCTTCTCACCACCACTCAATACATTTGTTTTTTTCAAAACATCATCGCCACTGAACAGCATCTTGCCCAAGAATCCGCGCAGGAAAGGTTCGTCTGCGTCTGTTACGTGAGTTGGCACAAACTGGCGTAGCCAGTCAATAAGTGTAAGTTTTCCTTCAAAAAATTCGCTGTTCTCTAAAGGCAGGTACGCTTTTGTAATAGTAGTGCCCCACTCAAACTTGCCGCCGTTTGCTTTTTCGTTGCTGTTGATGATCTCAAAAAAATTTGTAACAGCCAAAGGATCTTTACTTAAAAATGCGATCTTTTCACCTTTATGAATGCTGAATGATATTTTTTCAAACAGCACACGTCCTTCAATTGTTTTACTGAGATTTTCAACATTAAGAATTTCATTACCAACTTCACGCAGCGGCTGAAAAATAATGCCGGGGTATTTCCGATTTGACGGCTGAATCTCTTCGATCGTTAATTTTTCAAGAGCTTTTTTTCTTGCTGTTGCCTGGCGACTTTTCGAAGCATTCGCAGAGAAACGTGCAATAAAATCGAGCAAGGCCTGTCGTTTCTCTTCTACCTTTTTATTTTTGTCACTTATCTGGCGCGCTATTAATTGTGAACTCTCATACCAAAAAGTATAATTACCTGTGAAGATGCGTATCTTCTGGCGATCAACATCTGCAACATGTGTACATACAGAATCAAGAAAGTGGCGATCATGACTCACAACAAGAACAATGTTTTCATAATCGGCCAAAAAATTTTCAAGCCAGCCAATTGTTTCAATATCTAATCCATTTGTGGGCTCATCCAATAATAAAACATCTGGGTTGCCAAACAGTGCCTGGGCAAGTAATACACGAACTTTCATGTTGCCGGGGACATCACGCACCAAACTGTGATGGTGTTCTTCTTTCACGCCCAGACTGCTTAATAAACTTGCCGCATCACTCTCTGCTTCATACCCTCCCATTTCGCCAAACTCACCTTCCAGTTCGCCGGCACGCATCCCGTCTTCTTCGGTAAAATCTGCTTTTGCATAAATGGTTTCACGCTCATGCATTACTTCCCATAAATGCTTATGGCCCATCAAAACAGTATTTAACACGGAACAATCGTCGTACTCAAAATGATTTTGTTTGAGAACGGCCATGCGCTCACCTGGTGTTATTTCAACTGTTCCTTTATTGGGTTCTATTTCGCCACTTAATATTTTAAGAAAAGTACTTTTGCCGGCACCATTCGCACCAATTACGCCATAACAATTGCCCCTGGTGAAATTCAGGTTCACTTCATCAAACAACACTCGTTTACCATAAGCAAGAGTTATATTTTTTACACTGATCATTTCGACTTACGATTTATGATTTGCGGATCTACGATTTTTAAGCATCCAACATCCGGCAAAAATTTTTGAAGCGCAAAAGTAGGGAAGGATTACAATTATTGAACGCAGGTCTCACATTAAAATGTAAAACATTTTTACGTACCAACTGCATGGGAGGATTGTCATGGCAACGAGTGAAGCGTAGAAATTGTATTGGAGCGTCTATTAATTAAATTACAATCATGAGAAATATTGCACAACCTGTTCCGATTTAGCGGTAGCTTTTGCCCAATACATGAGATAAAAAATCCTTTTACAAACCAGGCTATCCTGTCTCTTGTTTTTTTAAATAAGTTTCTTCTATAATGATCATCAGGATCACAAGGAGAGGAGTGGCCAGTAATATGCCCCATCCTCCGGAGAGTATTCCCATGAATAATTGCGATATTATGAGGATAGCCGGCGGAACGCGAATTAATTTTTGTTGCAGAGCAGGAACAATAACGCTTCCATCAATAGCCTGGATAAGTATATATAAGCCCGCAATGAGCAGCGCTATATCAAATCCTTTCATTAAACCAACTAAAACCGCCGGCACCATGGCGACGAGCGGACCAAAATTGGGAACAAAATTTAAAAGCCCAGCAATAACTGAAAGTGCAAAAGTCATAGGAACGCCTATTATGGATAATCCTATCCAGGTAAACACAGTAACTTCGAACATTGAAAATATTTTGACGGTAATCCACTTTGTTAAAGTAAACCCAATCCTGCCAAGTATGTGTTTTGAAACAACTCTTGCTTTAGGCGGGAATAGTTTTAAAAATCCTTTCACGTAAAGGGAGGGAGAAATGGTGAAAAAAATTCCAAGAAAAATTACTACATAAATGTCTCCCAGTATACCAAATGTGCTTCTGAACAGCGTTTCAAAAAATGCCGATGTTTTATTTGCAGCGTCACTGCCGGTTGCAGTGTCAAGAATTTTTTGACCTATATATGTTTCGCCAAGCTTTTCTTTTACATTTTGAATCGTGCCGGGCAAGGTTTCGCTTAACTCTGCAACTTGTGTTTGTATTCTTGCTCCTGCAAAATATATAAGTGCAGCAAGCGCAAGTATTGTTCCTGCTACAGATATAGTCATACATGCACGATTAGGAAGCTTTGTTTTTTTATTGATCCATTTGCTTGTACCATGAAAGTATATCGCTATAAGTATACCTGCAAGTACAAGCAAAAGAACATTAAATGTTTCTTTTAGTATCCAAAGAACTGCTATAAACAAGGCCACGGTTCCGCATATTTTCCAAATGCTTCGTTCAACTTTTTTTGAGGTCGCCGTATCTCTGTTTTTATCTGTAGGCTCTTGCATCCGGAAGCGATATTAATTTTTTAATTAGTAATTATATAAGAGTTAAAATACAAATACGGGGCCATCAATTTATTATGCAGAATTGTATATAAGTAGAACCAATTGATGAGGAAGAGAAATATAAAAAATTATTTTTCGATAAAATACTCATCAAGTAACTTCAAAGCTCAAATCACAAACTGCGAGCGAAATCATGCCTGTAAAACTTATTGCTGACAGTGGTTCTACCAAATGTGAATGGTGCCTGGTGTCAGATAACAAAAAGAAAAGGATTATAACACAAGGCATCAGTCCATACTTTCTTTCAGAAGAACAGGTATTAAATATTTTGCAAAAAGAATTAACCGGTAAAATAAAAAATGCAGAGGTTGACGAGGTGTTCTATTACGGAACAGGCCTTGGCAGTGAGGAAAATGCAAAATTTATTAAACGAATATTAAAGAAAATTTTTCCGGCAGCAATGGTCGAAACGAAAATAGATTTGCTTGCAGCAGCAAGAGCCGTGTGCGGACACAATAAAGGCATCGCCTGCATTTTGGGTACCGGTTCCAATTCGTGTTATTATGACGGAAAAAAAATTGTAAAGAATAGCCCGGGCCTTGGTTACGTTTTAGGCGACGAAGGCAGTGGCGCATACCTTGGTAAAAAAGTGATACAATATTTTCTCTACAACACTTTTGACGAGGAGCTTATGCTGCACTTTAAAAAACAGTTTAATACAAACATTCATGAGATACTGGAACATGTGTACACAAAGCCACAGCCTAACCGCTATCTTGCATCATTCACGATATTTCTCGCAGAGAACAGGGGACATTATATGGTTGAAAATATTATCGAAGATGGCTTAAATGATTTTTTTTTCACCCATTTAAATAAGTATGGCGAAAGCTGGTTATATCCCATAAGCTTTGTAGGCAGCGTGGCTTATGGTTTCAGAGATGTTTTGAAAACCTTGTGCGATACTTACGAACTTGACATGGGAAAAGTATTAAAGCAACCGATGGATGGATTGATTGAGTATCATGCCCCCATCCCCTAAAGCCTGCCTGTCGGCCGACAGGGGCAGTCATTTAATCTTCAAAAATTAAATTTTTCCATGAGTGAATTTGTAAAGATCACAGAACAACCATCACATTACCGGCATCTGGAAAAAATGTCGATAAAAGAAATAATTACTCATATTAATGATGAAGATAAAACTGTTCCCTATGCTATTGAAAAAGCATTGCCACAAATTGAAGACCTGGTAAGCGCTGTGAGTGATAAAATGCTTGCCGGCGGAAGATTATTTTATGTAGGTGCTGGCACCAGTGGAAGATTAGGCATACTCGATGCGAGTGAATGTCCACCCACGTACGGTGTACCTTATGATCTTGTTATAGGTATAATTGCGGGGGGTAAAGATGCGATCATAAAATCAGTTGAAGATGCTGAAGATGACAGAATGCAGGGTTGGCTTGATCTGCAAAAACATCATATCAGCGAAAATGATTTTGTGATTGGTATAGCTGCGAGTGGCACTACGCCATATGTTGTGGGCACTTTGCGACAGTGCCGGGTGCACAAAATCGAAACAGGCTGCATTGTATGCAATGCAAACAGTCCGCTTGCTGCTGTTTCCGACTATGCTGTTGAAGTAGTCGTAGGCCCTGAATTTGTGACAGGAAGCACACGCATGAAAAGTGGCACTGCTCAAAAACTTATTCTAAATATGATTTCAACAACGGCGATGATCCAATTAGGAAGAGTGGAAGATAATCGCATGGTGAATATGCAGCTTAACAACGAAAAATTACGTGACAGGGGAGTTCGCATGCTTATGGAAAAATTAAAGATGACGGATTACGATGCCGCAAAAAAACTTTTGGAGCAACACCGAAGCGTTAAGAAAGCGGTAGATGCAGTAAAAGGAAAGTGATCCATTTGTATCCAGGTATTTAGCTTATTCAAATAACGGATATGTCAAATTCAGTCTCATCAAAATCCACTGTGAATTCTGCTTTTCCATCTGCAACAAAAACAATTTTATTATCCGGATTTTTAGCGGGAACATTGGATATACTGGCAGCAATAATCATTTACTCATTTATCATGCATAAAGCAACTCCAGCACAAATTCTGCAAGGCATTGCCAGTGGCATATTTGGAAAAGATGCTTTTTCTGGTGGAACCGGTATGGCATTAATGGGGCTTTTATTCCATTTTATAATAGCTTATTGCTTTGCGATCGGATACTTTATTGCATTTCCCTATCTACCGTTTCTACGAAAACAAAAAATAGTAAGTGGTTTTTTATATGGAATATTTGTGTGGCTTATAATGAATATTATTGTGCTGCCTTTATCTAATGTTAACCAGGCGCCATTCAAATGGGATGCTTTTTTTAGAGCTGTTATAATATTAATGCTATGTATCGGCTTGCCAATATCATTAATTACACACAGATATTACATGTCGAAAAATGGTTGAGAGTTTAACCCTACAACAGTAACTGTAATAATGGGTGCGGAGGTTTTATGGAATTAAAGAATAGTCATTTCACGATCACCATCAAGGTTGAGCCCGAACATCTGGATGCAATGAATCATGTGAACAATGTGATTTATGTGAAATGGATGCAGGATATTGCTACCATGCACTGGGATGCTTTTGCATCCGGGAAATTAAAACAGGAAGTTTTATGGGTGGTGAGGCAGCATGTAATTGATTATCAT
>DATBFI010000105.1:0-5361 GCA_036558585.1 Chitinophagaceae bacterium | reverse complement strand
TGCCACTCATGATGATGCACACATGCTTAGCGGCCATGTACAGGGTAAGTTGCTGGAATTTATAAGTACACTAATGCAGCCAAAATATATTCTTGAAATTGGAACCTTCACAGGCTATAGTGCAATTTGTCTTGCCAAAGGGTTGCAGCCGGATGGTGAGCTGCATACAATTGAACTGCGAACCGAAGATGCTAACATATGTTCAAAAAATTTTGAGCGGTCGCGGCTTCATAAAAAAATACATTTGCATGTTGGCAATGCACTGGATATTATCCCTAAACTGCCATATTTGTGGGATCTCGTTTTTATTGATGCCGACAAACCGGGGTATATAACATACTATGAAATGGTAATTCAACGTTTAAATAACCAGGGTTTGATCATAGCTGATAATGTTTTATTTCACGGGCAGGTACTTGAAGAACCTATAACCGGTAAGAGTGCATTAGCTATCGATGCTTTTAACAGGCATGTGGCAGCCGATGAAAGAACAGAGCAGCTAATGGTAACTGTAAGAGACGGTTTGTTATTCATAAAAAAGAAAAAATAATGAAGCAATCTATTCTGATTCTTTTTTTCTCAGCTACCCTCTCCCTGCCTGCTGTAACGCAATCAAGCAATGCAGTAAAACAATATATCGACACCTACAAAGAACTCGCTATTAATGAAGAAATACGTGCCGGCGTGCCCGCTGCAATAACGTTAGCGCAGGGTATATTGGAATCAGAAGCCGGACAAAGTAAACTTTCTATTGCATCAAATAATCATTTTGGTATAAAATGTAAAACTGAATGGAGAGGTGCAACTGTTTATCACAATGACGACGCAAGACATGAATGTTTCAGAAGCTACCCAACTGCAGAAGAGTCTTATCGGGACCACTCAGATTTTTTAAAAAGCCGTCCCTACTACGCCTTCCTGTTTAAACTGGATCCTTCCGATTACAGATCATGGGCTTATGGTTTAAAAAGAGCCGGCTATGCCACTAATCGTAACTATGCAGCCCAACTAATAAAAGTTATTAACGACAACAACCTGCAGGATTATACTTTGATTGCGATGGAAAGAATCAAAAATGGAGGCCAGGCTCTGGCAGTAAATAAACCTGTTGGAAAGGCTGGAGGAGCATCAGATGAAACAATAACTGACGAGACACAGCAACCCAAAGCAGATAATGAAATAATCGATGGGGTCTATCCGCAGGGTGAGTTCACAATTAATCAAACAAAAGTTATGTATGCGACAACAGGCACATCGTTGTTTGCATTGGCAAATAGCCACAATATTGCATACAAGAAATTGCTCCAGTATAACGATATTGATGACAATGTAGATATCCTGCCACAAGACCAGCTTATTTTCCTCGAAAAAAAACCAAAGAAAAGCATCGCTAAGGATTATCATGTTGTAGCTGCTTCAGAAACCATTGAAGAAATTGCACAGAAAGAAGGAGTGCAGTTAGGCAGTTTATATGAATATAACAAAATGCAAAAAGGGCTGCAACCTGCACAGGGAGAGAAAATTTATTTGCGCCCCGGCAAACCATCTTATTATCCCAAACTTATTGCCCGCAATACAGGGAAATAGCCTCATTTCGCTTTTACCTCCCATCTTTTAAACTTTCCTGTTCATACTACAGGTAAACAACTAATCAATTTGTTACTGTAAAAAATTTTAATTTTAAAAAGCTTTAGCAGCTTATATAAATTACTAATCAATAATCATCCGGGATGTCAACCATAAAGGTTCATGACAAATATTTTGTGCCCTTTCTTTCGGAAGCAGAAATCCAAAAAAAAATTAAAGAGCTTGCCGGGCAAATAGCGAAAGATTATGCTGGTAAAAAACCACTCTTTATTGCCATACTAAATGGCTCATTTATGTTTGCGTCTGATCTGTTCAAGAACATTACGATAGATGCAGAAATTTGTTTTATAAAACTTGCTTCGTATAAAGGAACAAAATCATCAGGACAGGTTATTACTGCTATAGGTCTTGATACAGACATCACAGGCCGCAATGTAATTATTTTAGAAGATATTATTGATACGGGCAAAACACTTAATGAGTTCCTTCCCCAAATAAGAAATCAACAACCCACCTCGTTAAAGATTACTGCATTACTCCATAAACCTGAGGCTACTGTTTATCCCATAACGATTGATTATTGTGGCTTCTCGATTCCTGATAAATTTGTGGTCGGTTATGGTTTGGATTATAACGGGTTTGGCCGTAACAGCAGTTCTATTTATAAGTTGCAGGAGTAACAGTTCATTCCATTTTTATGTTCGCTTTACTTTTCGAAGATTCTTTATTGTCAATACGATATTGGCTAATGCGATCACTAAAAAAAATAGAGGAATGTATGGAGGTTTAATTTTAAGTGGCAAAACATCCGCAGGTACATTCGGGTGTAAGTGAACATAAACAGCTGTCAACATCATTATTATAATTGTAAAAAACGATGTGTTCGTCAGCAAATCAAATGCTTTAGTTGAAATTTTTTGTCTGTAGAGTAAGCACAAAATGAGGGTTGTCCCAACTGAGATCTCTCCCAATATGCCCATGGTATATGACAGTTGTCCTAGTCCACTATTTGCAACTTGAACACTATACCAACCTTTGAACGGATTTACGAACTTAAGAACACCAAACATAAACATTGATATGGCTAAAAACCAGGAAGTTATTTTCTGATACATCATTTTTAAAATTATTTTCTGCAAAGAGAAAACGGAAGAGTAAAATGAACCTGGATAAAAAGTCCAAAAAAAGGGAAATGAGGTCCAGGTGCTTATTTTAACACCTTATTTTTTCGGTATTCGGAGGGAGTTAAGTTATACTTCTGTTTAAACAGTTTTGTAAAATGAGAAGTGTCGCTAAATCCAATTTCATAACATATTTCGCTTACAGAAAAATCCGTTGAAATTAATAAGTGAATAGCCTTCAAAAGTCTTTGTTCCTTAATATATTTTGCAGGAGTGTCTTTGAAAAATAAGTCAAAGTCTCTCTTAAAAGCAGACAAACTACGTCCTGAAAGTGTTGCTAATTCATTAATAGTAAGGTTCGAATAAATATGTGTTTGAATGACGTCAGTCAAGCTTGCTTGTCGTGGAGTAAACAGATGTGAAAATAAACTGAAAATGTTTTCTGCATTGTTGGTCTGGATTAATAACAAAATAAGCTCCTTAATTTTAAGTCTTAATAATTCATCGTTAACCAATGCCGGATTCTGGAAATAGAAGTCTAAGCCCGCAATGAAATGAAATATTATGTCCTGTCCTTTTATTTTTTTGGCAAAATGTTTTTTACTGTTAGCTTTTATAAAGTTCGGCACTTCGTCTTTATATAAGTCTTTCAATATGTCTTTGTGAAGATGAACCGCAAATATTTCACAATTTATATTTTCTGCATTTTGGATGAAGTCTGTAAAGTAGTTACCACATTTCAATAAGACACTTTCCGAAACAGAAATATTCAATACTTCGGTTGGAGATTTTAGATGACCTTCTCCGTTCCTGACATGTATAAAACAGGCTTCGTTCTGAAAAATTGTCCTATACCTATGAGGAGGCTTGATGAGTAATTTTTCAATTACGCATTTATTGTTTAGGTCAAAATGTTTTCTGTCAATTATCACTTACTACGTGTCAAGTTGGGGTTTTGTTTTCGGGCTTACAGCTAACACCAATATTAACGCAATTATCCAAATTGCAAAAAAATTGTACCTCATTCCTCTCACCGCTTTTCAATTCGCTATTACCAGTGCGTAATACACAAATTTAAGCTTTACCGCAAAATCTCTCGCACGAGGACTTTGCGGTACCGCTTTACATAGGATACTTTTGTTAGCGGTAGTGGTTTATTCTTCCAAATAACCGAACTTTCCTTTATTGAAATCATCAAATGCCTGCATCAGTTCTGTTTTAGTGTTCATCACAAAAGGTCCATGTGCTGCAATAGGCTCGTTAATAGGCTGACCGCTTAAAATTAAAACGACAGCATTTTCCTTTGCCTGGATGGTAAACGTTTCTCCTTTGTTTTCAAAAAGCGCAAAATTATCCGCAGGTACTTCTTCTATACCATTAATAACAATGCTTCCTTCAATAACTAAAAGTGCGGTATTGAAATTTTCCGGAAAGCTAAAATCGGCTTTGACATTTTCATTCAATTTTGCATTGAATAAATGTACCGGTGTAAAAGTAGAAGCAGAACCTTTTACGTTTTTATATTGCCCTGCAATTACTTCTATTTCTCCGCCATTATTTTCTAAAGCGTAACGGTTAATTTGTTTATTGGAAAGGGCTTGATATTTCGGTTTGGACATTTTATCTTTCGCCGGAAGATTTACCCAAAGCTGAATCATTTGAAAATCCCCGCCCTGTCTGCTCCAGTTTTCTTCATGGTATTCCTTATGCAATATGCCAGACGCCGCCGTCATCCATTGCACATCACCTTCTGCAATTACGCCGCCGCCACCGCTGCTGTCCTGATGCGCAACCTTGCCTTTATAAGCAATCGTCACTGTTTCAAATCCACGGTGCGGATGCACGCTAACGCCTCTTGGCTTATCGCTGGGTGGAAAATAAAATTTTGAATTATAATCCAGCATGATAAACGGGTTCATTCTTTGCATATCGAGGCGATAACCACCAGGAATAAAATTATGCACCCTGAAACCATCACCTACATAATGTGGCTCACGTGGTGACATTACTAACTCTACATTTTTTGTTGCCATAGTATTACAATTTTATAATGCAAAATTAGCTTTCTGCCAAAGCCTGTCCATTGATGTATGATAAGTAACTATTGCTTAAAATTTTTTGTTGCTAAATCTTTTCTTACCCTGCTTAAACTTTCGGGGGTAATACCAAGATAAGATGCCACCATTGACTGCGGCACACGCAGCAGCAGGTCAGGATAAATTTTTATGAAATCCAAATAGCGCTCTTCTGCAGTGGCGCTTAGCAGTTGATTTATTCTGTTTTGCAAATGGCGAATATGGTTGTGCAATAGCCTATTATTAAACTCAGTAAATGATTTGTTTTCCTGCGATAATTGGGTAATGAAATTTTCATCAAGTAAAACAACACTACTGTTTTCCAACGCCTGAATAAAATAATGGGATGGTTGATTGAAATAGACACTTTCCCTGTCAGTAACAAACCATTGTTCAGGTGCAAATTGCAGAATGTGTTCTTTCCCTTTTTCGTCTATTGAATAGTATCTCAATAAACCTTTTTCAACGTAAAACGAATGTTTGCAGGTTTCTCCCTGTCGTAATAAAAAGCCGCCTTTATTAACTTGTAATGACTTACATTTTTTAATTAATTCTTCGACAATGACTTTGTCAATATT
>DATBFI010000104.1:0-4221 GCA_036558585.1 Chitinophagaceae bacterium | reverse complement strand
TTTACCGAATAATTCGGGTCACTATAATAATAAATAACTTTACCCCCCTCTCTTCTTTTCTCAAGCGGGGCTTGCTTTTCATTGATGAGATAATCCAAATCATATTGTAAGGTCCTGCGGCTTATAGTTTTGCCGGTTTGTTCCTGCAATTTATTGTTCACTGTTTCTAATAATTGATCGAAAGTCCATTTTCTTTGTCTACGCCGTAAGCAGGAATCTATTATTTCAATTCGTCTGGCAGAATCTTTCGTTAGAGGCATTAAGAATGGTTTTACGCGAACAAAATAAAGATATTTAGCAGGTAAACTGTCCTAATAAAAGTTTAATTAGAGATTGAAAGCTTTGTCCAAAGAAGAGTCATTGCAACTAAAGAACCTGGACATAGTTGCATATTATTCAAATGAAAAATATATCCTTACTGAATGTCTGGAAAGGATTAAAACGCAACCCGGTGATAAATTTCAAAACCTTGTAGAGTTAGCTCCGGATTACAATTAAGATCAGGAAAATGTACCCACATTATAAAATGGCGAAAATAAAATTGCCCCTCAAAATAGAGGGGCATCGTTGTTTATCTAACAACTATTTACCACAAGTCATTTGACATTGTTGTGGTTGGCATGTGGATGAGCAAGTTGTTTTAGAACAATTTGTACAATCCCTTTTTGCGTGTTTTTTTGATTGATGCTTTGTTGTGCCGTTGGCAAAAGCACCCACCGTTAAGATTGTAGCTAACGCTACAAGTGCTATACGTTTCATATCCTAAATGTTTTTAGTTAATAATAGATTTACCTCGAAGATTAAATTGCATTAGGCGGCTTCCATATATCCGCCATATACGCTGTAATAAATCTATCGGAGAACATATTGTAATGTATTTCAAGATTGAGTTTAGTTAGAACATTTTCATTTGAACGGACGGGATAAAAGACTGTAAACACGGGGCAATTGGCGCAAGATTGTTTACATGGCTTTTGCCTGTTTTCTTTGCTGCATGTCATATCTTTTTGCGCCCTCGTTTTACACATCATGCAACCTTTGTGAACGGGTTGTGTGTCAGGAGCTTTAGCATACCTGACAGGCAATACAACAGCTTCGGAGATAAAGCCAATGAAAGATAATAATACTATGAAAGCGGAAAGTTTCACTTTCCCAAATCTAAAAATTCTTTGGTGACCTTAATCTTGATTTACATGAACGGCTAAGTTATTTTCTTGTCTTCCTGGTGAGCTAAATAATCAATGACGGCAATCCCAAAATTATATAACTCTTACCCAAAGTAATGTAATGCATGCGCTAAACTCGGGATATACTTTTGTGGTGAAATTTTAAAACATTAAAATACAAACCATAAAAAAAGTAAAATGAGAACTCAAAACAAAACTGTTGAGTACAATTTAGAAGCAGGTATGTTTAACTGGGAAATTGCTCCCGGCAAAGCAATTAAAGCATGGGGTTTTAATAAACAGCTTCCCGGTCCGGTGTTGGAAGCAAATGTGGGTGACACACTCGTTGTTCGGGTAACCAATAATTTAAATGAACCTACAATAGTACATTGGCATGGAATACGCATTCCTGCGGCAATGGATGGAACAGGTATGGTGCAAAAACCAATTGAGCCGGGGGAAACATTTGAATATCGTTTTGTTGTTCCTGATGCCGGAACTTTCTGGTATCACTCTCATCACAATGAAACTATACAAATGGAAAGAGGAATGTATGGGGCTCTAATAGTGAGAGATGAATCTGAACCTGTAACAGATGCCGAACGGATATTTATGATCGATGATATGAAGCTTGATGCTGAAAATAAATTTACAGAGCCAGGTGGGTCTATTTCACGTCTCGTTGAAACGCATGACGGTCGCCAGGGTGACACACTTTTGTTAAATGGAAAAGAAAACACCGTTATTGATATGAATAGCGGTCAAACGGAAAGGTGGCGTTTTATAAATTCATCCAGCGCAAGATATTTTTTACTGCACATGGAGGGAAAAGAATTTAAAATTATCGGAACGGATGGTGGATTATTAGAGCATCCAAGAACAGTTTCTGAAGTTTTGATCACTCCCGGTGAGCGGATGGATATTGTCGCTGGACCTTTTAATGAAGGAGAAACTTTTGCCATTGAATCATTGCCTTATAACAGGATGACATTTTTAAAAGCCAGGCGTCAGAAGTTCGCAACAGTAAAAGTTGGGCAAGCAAGGCCGTCGATTGCATTTATTCCTGATACCCTGAGAACAATTGAGCCCCTTGCACCACAGGATGCACCCGTAGCCAGGAAGGTAAAGTTATCAGTGGCTCCAAGTTTAAAAAAGGGTTTGACGTTTCTTGTAAATAATGATGTGCATGCAGATGACAAACCGGTGAAACTTGGTGAGCTGCAGATCTGGGAAATTAAGAACACAAGCCTGATGGATCATCCATTTCACCTGCACGGATTTTTCTTCCAGGTAATAGAAGAAAATGGCAAAGCGCCATCTTATAAAGCATGGAAGGACACTTACAATTTAAAGCCCCGGACCAAAATCAAAATTGCATGGATGCCTGATCGTCCGGGCATGTGGATGTATCATTGTCATATTATTGAGCATCATGCAGCAGGTATGATGGCAAACTTTGAAGTAATTGATGATAGCAGGCCATATGTTGAAACCAGCAAAAGTCATTCTGCTTCCTGCCATATGTGAGCATAAATTGATGTAATGAGTTAAAAACTCCGCCTGTTATGGCCGGGTTTTTTGTGATCAAATCACTTATTGCTATTTCAAAAATCTGTAAGTCTTACCTTTCGAGACCAGGACAATCTTTTCAATTGATGGAAAAATAGCAGGCATTTCTTTAGTATTTTGTTTAGACATTCGATTAATATAATAATATGAACGCGGCAATTATCGGTATATCATCAGCAGTTATAACAATATTTCTTTTCCTTTTATTTAAACGATTCGACAAAAACATTATTTATGGTTTAATTCTGGCAGCAATTGGTTTTCTCTATGTTGGATATACATGGACAGATATTAACATTGTAATCATAAGCATCGTGCAGGCGATATTCTTTTTGATGCTTGGCTACTTTGGGATTAAAAAGAATTCATATTTCCTGATAGCAGGTTATTTCATGCACGGGCTTTGGGACCTAATCTATGGTCAACTTGGGAATACAAAATTACTCCCTCCTCAATATGATATATTCTGCCTGACTTATGATTTTGTCGTCGGCTTTTATCTTTTGATGCTTAAATATCGAATGAACCGGAATTAAGGTGACTAAGTAGAAATATTATAAACGTGGGACGACTGAAGTTTAGCTTTCCTCTAAAATGTAAAGTTTAAACTGATCTCATAAAGCTCCACCATTTATGATGGAGTTTTTTTATAGTTATTGCAATCATTAATTGCTATTTCCAAAAATTATATAACTCTTACCCAAAGTAATGTAACTACTGCCCGCCTTTGTGATTCTAATTTTGTGTTATCAAAATCATTTAAAATTTAAAACAAAAACAGTATGAAATCTGATTGCAAAGAGAGTAGCGTTACTCAAAAAGACAAACAAAAATGTGATAACCCAAATTGCACTTGTGAAAACTGTGACTGCGGTAGCAATTGCACTTGTAAAAATTGTGGTAAATAAAAGTTCATTGCGTTTAAAACCAAAAGCCATCCGGCAAAAGGATGGCGTATTAATCATCTGATCAATTAATAACAATGAAAAAAGCATTCCTCTTCGTATTCTTTCAAGTTGTGGCCTTTGCTTCATTTTCACAAAGTGACATGACCAAAATTGAGCAATATTGCCAGGTCATCGTTACACCCAGAATGCTTAGTAATAAAGTAACCATTGATATTGACTTCGGTGAAGAAAAAAGTTTTTGGGCCGATACCCGGCTTAGAACCTACGATGGTAAACTCAAAAAGTTTAACACAGTTGTTGACGCTTTAAATTTTATGGGAAGAGAAGGATGGGTTTTTATAAATGCGTATCCGGTATATAATGGTACCATAGAGATCTATAATTTTGCCTTTAAGAAGCAATTCACACGGACAGAGGTTGCAGGTGATCAAATGAATTGAGATACAAAGAATAAAAAAAATTACCACTAATTTTTTGAGTACATTATGACAATTGATCTCTTATAATTATCAGTCAACAACACTTCAGTGAATGCCAGGCAGAGTCTGGCTTTTTATTTTCACATCTTCCATACCTTA
>DATBFI010000103.1:0-9859 GCA_036558585.1 Chitinophagaceae bacterium | reverse complement strand
GTCTTGGCTTGTTTGGGCTTGCTGCTTACATGGCTGAAAACCGCATAAAAGAAATTGGTGTGCGCAAAGTGCTTGGCGCAAGTGTAATGGGCATCACAACACTTTTATCAAAAGATTTTTTAACACTGGTGATTATATCATTTGTAATTGCATCACCCATTGCATGGTATGCCATGCACCAATGGCTTTTGGGTTATACATACCGTGTAAGTATTGATTGGTGGGTGTTTGCCGGCGCAGGCATAATAGCTGTTTTGATTTCATTGCTTACAGTTAGTTACCAGGCAATAAAAGCGGCCATAGCAAATCCTGTAGCAGCGCTACGCAGTGAATAAGCTGACCGGAAATGTTTATGCGGAGATCCCGCAACAAGCGGGATGAAAAGTTTGAGAACGGAATAGGAAGCCCTAAATCCCTAAAGGGACTTGGCTGAGGTAATTCTGTTCAACTACATATCTTTTATTCAATAATATTCACTGATGAGTTTTTTTGATTCTGCTCATCAGTGATTCTAAAACACTCCCTTTTAGGGAGATGGAGGGCTTCATGTTTAAAAACTATTTCAAAATTGCATGGAGAAGTCTTATTAAAAACAGAACTTCTTCATTGATCAATATTAGCGGTCTTGCAGTTGGGATGGCTGTTGCGGTGCTGATAGGTTTATGGATCTATGATGAGCTGTCATTTAATAAATGTCACCGGAACTATGACCGTATTGCACAAATAATGACACGTGGCGTTGATACAAAGGAAGGACCTTACGTTAATAATTCGGTACAATATCCGCTGGCAACAGAACTGCAGACAAACTACGCCGATAATTTCAGGCATTTCGTTAAGGCATCGTGGGTGCAGGATTATATTCTTACTGCCGGCGATAAAAAGCTATCCGGTAAGGGACAGTTTATGGACGAAGGTGCGCCTGAAATGCTGACATTAAAGATGAAGGAAGGGACCTGGAATGCGCTGCATGATCCGCATTCTATCATGCTTTCAGCATCACTCGCCAAATCTCTTTTTGGAAACGTCGATCCTATGAATCAAATAATACGCATCAGTAACAAGATAAATGTAAAAGTTACCGGTGTGTATGAAGACCTTCCTGTTAATTCACAATTTGGCTTTGTCAAATTTTTTTCACCCTGGAGTCTTTGGGAAGCGGAGAATGAGTGGATAAAGAATTCTGCTAATAACTGGGATAATCATTTCCTGAAAATTTATGCAGAAATAAGACCGGGATTGGATTTCGAATCTGTGTATAATAATATTAAGAATGTCGAATTCACAAATCTTAAAAAACTTGAAAACGAAAAGGAAGCCATTGCGCGTCATCCGCAGGTATTTCTTTTACCAATGAGCGATTGGCATCTGCATCCTGTTGATCGTAATGCAGTGGTTGATAATAAACCGGTGCGTATGGTATGGATGGTTGGTATAATTGGTGTGTTTATTTTACTGCTCGCCTGCATCAATTTTATGAACCTGAGCACTGCACGTTCTGAAAAAAGAGCAAAAGAAGTAGGGATACGCAAAACGATCGGCTCCATGCGCAAACAATTGGTGTACCAGTTTTTCAGCGAATCTTTTTTGATCGTTATATTTTCTTTTATAGTGTCCTGCCTGCTTGCAACATTGCTTCTGCCGTGGTTCAATAATATTTCAGGTAAAGAGATGATATTTCCCCTCAATAATTTTTATTTCTGGTTATTGAGTGCGGGTTTCATTTTCATTACGGGCTTACTGGCAGGCAGTTACCCTGCATTATATCTCTCCTCTTTCAAACCCATCAGGGTTTTAAAAGGAACTTTTCATACCGGAAAATTAACATCGCTGCCCCGCAAAATTTTAGTGGTAATGCAGTTTACTGTTTCAGTGGCACTTATCATCTGCACAATTGTAATATATCGTCAAATTCAATTTGCAAGTGACAGGCCGGTTGGTTATGATCGTGAAGGATTAATTATGATAGACATGAGGTCAGATGATTTTTTTGGCAAATATGATCTGCTAAGGTCTGAATTATTCAACACGGGTGTTGTATCAAACATGTCTGAATCTATGGGCATGCTGACCGAACTGGTTTCAGGCAATGATGGGTTTGACTGGAAAGGAAGAGATCCCGATAAAAACGAAAGTTTCGGAACGCTTGCCGTTACTCATGAGCATGGGAAAACAATAGGATGGCAATTTATTGCAGGTCGTGATTTTTCAAGAGCGTTCATTAGTGATTCATCAGGCATAGTGATCAATGAAGCCGCTGCAAAATATATGGAGCTAAAGAATCCTGTAGGTGAAACCGTAACATGGAAATGGAACGACAATAAACCTGTGCCTTATACAATTTTGGGTGTTATTAAAAATATGGTGATGGAGTCTCCCTATGATCCGGTTGAGCCCACCATGTATTTTATAAAGCCGCTTAACGGAGGTGTTAGCTGTATCAATATACGTGTTAAGCCAGGGATAGCAATGAATACAGCGCTCCCTCGTATTGAAGCTGTATTTAAAAAAGATGTTCCATCGGTACCGTTCGAATATAAGTTTGCTGATGAAGAGTACGCACAAAAATTTGCAGCAGAAGAACGTACCGGTCAACTGGCCGGTTTCTTTGCCGCACTCGCTATTTTTATTTCATGTCTTGGTTTGTTTGGCATGGCATCTTTCATGGCGGAGCAACGCACAAAAGAAATCGGCGTGCGCAAAGTATTGGGCGCATCCGTATTTAATTTATGGCGATTATTATCTAAAGAATTTGTATTGCTTGTCATTATTTCTTTTTTCATAGCGGCACCTGTTGCATTTTATTTTATGAATAACTGGTTGCAGAACTATCAATACCGCGCAGAGCTTTCATGGTGGATCTTTTTAGCAGCAGGTTTTGCGTCGTTGCTGATTACTTTATTAACGGTGAGTTTGCAGGCGATAAAAGCAGCGGTTGCAAATCCTGTAAAGAGCTTGAGAACGGAATAATTAATTTGAAAATTTGAAGATTTGAAAATTTGAAAATGAAAATCAAACATCAATAAATCATACATCAGAAATCAACTTCTATGTTTAAAAATTATTTCAAAACCGCGTGGCGCAATCTTTCGAAGAATAAGATTTCTTCGTTCATTAATATCAGCGGGCTTGCTATTGGTATGGCTGCAGCCATTTTGATTGGACTATGGATATACGATGAGTTGTCGTTCAATAAAAATCACGAGAATTATAACAGCATTGCAAAAGTGATGGTAACGCAAAACGAGAATGGAGAAATAAACACCAGTGCAGGCATGCCAATTCCATTAAGTAATGAATTACGTACATCATTTAAAGATGACTTTAAATACGTAGTGATGTCAACATTTTCCGGGGAACACATTCTTTCAGCCGGCAACAAAATGTTTACTGAAACCGGTAATTACATGGAGCCAGATGCTACTGATATGTTGACGCTTAAAATGGTTTATGGTACAAGAGCAGCATTAAAAAATATCAACTCTATTTTAATTGCACACTCGCTTGCAAAAAAATTATTTGGCAATGCCGACCCTGTAAATAAAATGATGAAGATTGATAATAAACTGAATGTGAAAGTAACAGGAGTATATGCTGACTTACCGCAAAATTCTGAATTTAAAGATGTGTTGTTCATTGCTCCATGGAATTTATTTCTTTCTTCAGAAGACTGGTTTAAAGACCAGCAGGATGATTGGAGCAGCAGTTTTTTTCCAATCTATACACAGGTTACTTCCAATACAGATTTCAATAAAGTTTCAGCCAAAATAAAAAATGTAGAACTTAACCATGCAGATAAAGAAGAAGCTGCTGCTAAACCAACACTGTTTCTTTATCCAATGAGTAAATGGCATTTGTACTCGCAATTTGAAAATGGAAAAATAGTTACAAGTGAACAGATGAAGTTCGTTTGGTTTTACAGTATCATCGGTGCTTTTGTGCTGTTGCTGGCGTGTATCAACTTTATGAATTTAAACACAGCCCGCTCTGAAAAACGTTCAAAAGAAGTGGGTATTCGTAAATCAATAGGTTCTTTACGCAGTCAGTTGATAAGCCAATTTCTCAGCGAATCATTACTCACTGTTATCATAGCATTTATTTTGTCATTAATCCTGGTGCAACTTAGTTTATCATGGTTCAATAAAATTGCTGAAAAAGATATAAGAATTTTATGGACGAGCCCTGCTTTTTGGTTTACCGCAATAATATTTATAATTATCACGGGTTTAGTCGCCGGTAGCTATCCTGCCTTTTATTTATCTTCTTTTAAACCGGTTAAAGTTTTAAAAGGTTCTTTTCAATTAGGACGATTTGCATTTCTTCCTCGTAAACTTTTAGTAGGTTTTCAATTTGTCATTTCTATTTCATTAATCATAGGAACTATAACAATGTACCGGCAAATTCAATTTTCTAAAAACAGACCTGTTGGCTATACGCAAAATGGATTACTATATTTAAAAGTTAATCCCGATGAGTTTCATAATCATTACGACGCCATGCGAAATGATTTATTGAAAAGTGGAGCAATTACAGAAATGGCGGAATCAAACATGCCCGTTACAAAAATTTATATACAGAATACTGATTTTAAATGGAAAGGCAAAGACCCAAACCAGCAAGCCAACTTTGGATTTATTCCTGTATCGTATGATTTTGGTAAAACAATCGGATGGAGAATAAAAGACGGAAGAGATTTCTCAAGAGAATTTTCAACTGATTCAGCCGGAGTAATCATAAATGAAGCTGCTGCGAAATTTATGCACTTAAAAAATCCCGTAGGTGAAACCATACAGCGAAATGATAAGAATTATACAATACTTGGAGTAGTTGAAGACATGGTGATGCAGTCTCCTTATAATCCGGCGGTACCAACAATTTTCTCTATGCTTAAGTCTGGCGGCGGCATAGTATCAATAAAAGTAAGTCCTAATGCAAACATGAGCGATGCGCTTAATAAAATTAAAGCAGTTTTCAAAGCATACGTACCAGACATGCCATTTGAATATAAGTTTGTTGATGATGAATATGCTCAAAAGTTTGCTGCCGAAATTCGCATCAGTAAATTAACTGGCTGCTTTGCTGCGTTCGCAATTTTTATAAGTTGTCTTGGACTTTTCGGCATGGCAATTTTTATAGCTGAAAAACGCACCAAAGAAATTGGTGTAAGAAAAGTATTGGGTGCATCCGTTTTCAATCTTTGGAATTTATTGTCAAAAGAATTTATGTTATTAATGATTATATCATTCGTAATAGCCACGCCGCTTTCTTATTATTTTATGCATAACTGGTTACAGAATTATCAATATAGAACTGAATTATCGTGGTGGATTTTTGCAGCGGCTGGTGTTGGTGCAATGATGATTACTTTATTAACTGTAAGTTTTCAATCTGTAAAAGCAGCCATTGCAAACCCGGTGAAGAGCTTGAGAACGGAATAATTAATTTGAAAATTTGAAGATTTGAAAATTTGAAAATGAAAATCAAACATCAATAAATCATACATCAGAAATCAACTTCTATGTTTAAAAATTATTTCAAAACCGCATGGAGAAATCTTATAAAAAATAAAATTTACTCCGTCATTAATATTACCGGATTGGCTGCAGGAATGGCTGTTGCGATGATCATTGGATTGTGGATTTATGATGAAGTTTCTGCCAATAAGCATTTTAAAAATTATGGTACACTGTACCAGGTAATGATGCACCAAACTTTTGGTGGTATTCGTGGCACCCAGCAGTCGCTACCTTACCCGCTGGGAGAAGAACTGAAAAATAAATATCCTGATTTCAAAAGTGTAGCAATGTGCGACTGGGGGATGCATCAATCACTGATGTATGGAGATAAAAAAATAAGCAAATATGGGCACTTCATTGGTGAAGAAGCTGTAGATATGTTTTCATTAAAAATTCTTGACGGTGATAAAAACCCTTTGCACGATCCCTATTCAATTGTATTGACAAAAGAAACAGCCAAAATTCTTTTTGGAAATGAGAACCCCATCGGCAAAGTGGTGAAATTGGATAATAAAACAAATTTAAAAGTAACCGCTGTCGTTGAAAAGCAGCCCAAGAACAGTTCGCTTGCTTTTGATTATCTGCTGTCATGGCAGTTGCAGCATATTCTTTACACCTGGATAAAACAATATCATGAAACAAATTGGGGAAATAATTCATGGCAGGTTTTTGTTCAGTTGAATAGTAATGCAAAACCTGATGCGGTAAATACCAAAATAAAAAATGTAGTCCTTTCTCATTTCACGGATGAGAATACCTTAAAGCATATTATACCTGAAGTTTTTATTCATCCGATGTCGAAATGGAGATTGTACAGCGATTTTGAAAATGGCACGAACACAGGGGGTTTCATCAAATACGTAAGAATGTTTGGCATTTTAGGTTTTATTGTTTTATTGATTGCCTGTATAAATTTCATGAATCTGAGTACCGCACGCTCAGAAAAAAGAGCAAAAGAAGTTGGTATTCGAAAGGCTGTCGGTTCCGGGAGAAAACAGCTTATTGACCAGTTTTTGAGTGAATCAATGCTGATCGCATCGCTTGCATTCTTATTAGCGCTGGTGATTGTAATAATTGTTTTGCCTTATTTCAATAGGCTCACCGATAAAGAGATGGGCCTGCAATTTACCAATCCGCTGTTTTGGACAATCATGATTGTATTCACTATTATCACAGGTTTGCTTGCAGGAAGTTATCCTGCGTTTTATCTTTCCTCATTTAATCCGGTGCGTGTGTTGAAAGGAAATCTAAAAGCAGGCAGCAGCAGTTCTGTATCGCGTAAAATATTAGTCGTGTCGCAATTTACCAGTTCTATTGTGCTGATGATAGGAACGATTGTAGTTAATCAACAAATACAATTTGGCAAGAGCAGGCCAATTGGTTTTAATAATAAAGGATTGATATCTGTGAATTGGTCGGATGATATCAGTAAAAATCTTGAGGCTATCCGGCAGCAACTGCTTAGTTCCGGAGCCGCCGTTTCAGTTTGCCAGAGCAATTCGCCCCCATCTCAAATTTTTAGCAATAATAATGGTTGGGAATGGAAAAACAGTCAGCCTGTTGAAAAAACGGTTGTATTCTCAACAATCGCTACTACATACGACTATGCAAAAACATTAGGGATTAAATTGCTCGAAGGAAGAGATTTTTCAAGAGATTTTGCAGATTCAAATGGAGTTATTTTGAACCAGGCCGCGGTGAAGCGGATGCGGCTAAAAAATCCTGTTGGAGAAATGCTCAAGTGGAATGATAAACCGATGATAGTGTTGGGCGTAATACCTGATATGCAGATGGAATCACCTTTTCGTCAAATTTCTCCACTCACTATTATATTTAATAAGGATTGGGTTAGTTATCTGAACATTCGCATGAATCCGGGTATGCCGGCATCAAAAGCAATTGCTTTGATGAAACCAATTTTTGATAAATATAATCCTGCATTTCCGTTCGAATACCAGTTTGCCGATGAAGAATATGCCAAAAAATTCAATTATGAACAATTGGTTGGAAACCTTGCTGCAATTGTTGCGGTGCTGGCAATTTTTATTTCATGCCTCGGGCTTTTCGGGTTAGCATCCTTTACGGCAGAACAACGCACCAAAGAAATTGGCGTGCGCAAAGTGCTTGGCGCAAGCGTGTTCGATTTGTGGCAACTGCTTTCAAAAGATTTTGTGCTGCTGGTTGCGCTATCTTTTCTTATCGCATTTCCACTGTCTTATTATTTCATGTATAACTGGTTGCAGAATTATGAATATAAAACAAATTTATCGTGGTGGGTTTTTGCGGTCACTGGCATAGGAGCTTTGGTGATCACATTGCTCACTGTGAGTTTTCAATCTGTAAAAGCAGCGATAGCAAACCCCGTCGCAGCGCTACGCAGTGAATAAGCTGAACGGAAATGTTTATGCGGAGATCCCGCAACAAGCGGGATGAATAGTTTAAGAACGGAATAAAGCCCCCTAATCCCCCTAAAGGGGGGACTTTGGAAGGGGCTTAATAAATATGAACAACTTTAAATTATAATCAAATTGGGAAGTCCTCCCCTGTCTGCCGACAGGGAGGCTTTAGGAGGGTTTTATGTTTAAAAATTATTTCAAAACCGCATGGCGTAATTTGATGAAGAATAAAACTTTTTCTTTCATCAATATAGCCGGATTGTCTATCGGCATGGCTGCATGTTTGTTGATATTGCAGTATGTGAGCTTTGAACTAAGCTATGACCAGTTCAATAAAAATGCTGCAGATATTTATCGTGTGTATAACGACCGTTACCAGGAAGGTAAATTAGTGCAGCACGGCACCATTACTTATTCCGGTGTGGGGCCGGCAATGCAAGTGGATTTCCCGGAAGTAGCAAATCACACACGCGTTGAGCCCTGGGGGAAAAGCATTATTTCTTACAATACAAAGAAGATAGGAGAACAAAATGTACTTTTTGTTGAGAACTCTTTTTTAAGCATGTTCAGTTATCCGCTTATTACAGGAAACGCCGCAACTGCATTGAAGGATCCGCATTCGGCAATCCTTACTCAAAATCTGGCAAAAAAAATTTTTGATGTACGTGATAATAATTTTGCTTCATTACTTGGACGTGGAATATTGATGGGGACTGATTCCATCCCTTTTAAAATTACAGGCATTTGCAAAGATGTTCCTGAAAATTCTCATTTATCATTTGACCTGCTTCTTTCTTATATCACACTTTATACGGGCCCGGACTCATGGAAAGAAGCGGAATATGATTTTACCGATTCTGATTTCTGGCACTACATACAATTAAAACACGGCACAGATTATAAAACGCTGGAAACAAAGTTTCCGGCATTTAGTCAAAGACATTTCCAGGGTAATAAGGTTTCGGGCAGTGATGAAAAGTTTTACCTGCAGCCGCTCTCAAAGACGCATCTCTATTCCGATTTTGAATACGAGATCGGTGAAACGGCAAGTTCAACCGTTGTGTGGGGTTTGCTCATCATTGCTATGCTTATTATAATTATAGCATGGGTGAATTATATCAACCTGGCAACGGCAAAATCAATGGAGCGTGCGAAAGAAGTAGGTGTAAGAAAAGTTTCCGGCGCAACAAAACAGCAATTGATAAAACAATTTCTTACGGAATCTCTTATCATCAATATTATTGCCTTACTTATCGGGCTTTTGATTGTAACACTTGTTCAAAGTGGTTTCAACAGTTTGGTGCAACATCAACTGTCATTGTCTTACTTATTTCAAAAAGGACTCAGTGGTTACAATATTTCTTCTGCATTAATTGCCTTGATAGTATTTGGAATTTTTATTTCAGGTTTTTATCCAGCATTTGTGCTTTCATCATTCAAACCCATCCTTGTCCTGAAAGGAAAATTTGCTACATCTGCAAAAGGAATTTTATTACGCAAAGCGCTGGTGACCGGTCAGTTTGCCATCACCGTTGCATTGATCATCGGTTCTATAGTAGTGTATCAGCAAATGCGGTTTGTAAGCAGCCAGGACCTTGGATTTAATATGTCGCAAATACTTGTTGTAAAACCTCCCGAACTTACGCGATGGGATTCTACGTTTATCAGCCGGGAAAACAGTTTTACCGGGCAACTAAAACAGTTGCCGCATGTTTTTGGCGCGGCTACTTCATGGAACATTCCGGGTGGTGAAACAGGAAGGAGTTTTAATGTGCGCAGGGTTGACCAGGATTCAACTACTCATTACACCATGCGTCATGGCGCCATAAGTATTGGATATGTTGGTGTATATAAAATGAAACTATTGGCTGGCAGGGATTTTACTTATACTGATTTTAATCCTGATTTTGGGAAACTTCACAATCTTATTATAAATGAAAGCGCTGT
>DATBFI010000102.1:0-5013 GCA_036558585.1 Chitinophagaceae bacterium | reverse complement strand
TTATATAAGAAAATGAATAATCAGGAAAGTTAGAGGAACTTCTATAAGCCATATGCGAATTATTTTTTTACCATTAAAATAATTCCACAAAGCAAAATCAGTAAATAAAACATTTATTTCGATAAATATAAACAGGAAAAGTAAAAGCCATTTATTCTGCGTGAAACCGGTTCCTGTTATTATCATGTAAGGAAATAACACCAGTAAAAAAAATTCAAGCAGCAAAAATGGTGAAACTCTTTTTAAAAATTGTAATTGCGTACCCGTCTTCTTTTTTGTTTGTAAGGTCTCCGGGATAGTAAAATCTTTTTGCGCAAACACTTTGGGGGAAGAAGATTCCCTTGTTGTAGTTTTAGCCCGCCGAGGCTCGTTTTCTCTTTCCGGGAGCTCTTCTATTATTTTTCTATGACCATCCCACATATTCATTCTGCAAAGCTTTAAAGAAAAATTTTTGAAAAGTTATAATGAACTGGTAAAGTTGTAAACGTTGATTCTTTTGCTGATGAAAGTTTAAAAATTAAAAAAAGTTTTAAGAATTTGTTAGAACAAAAGAAGTACCTAAAATATATTTACGTTGTAACGATGCGTGTTGTATCAATATTTTTTGTTCTGTTCATTTAACAAGTTTTTTAGAATATCAGTAAGGGTTCGCAATATTAATTTAAGTATTTAAGGCGGCAGAAGTTTAATAGCAAGAAGAAATGCTTCGATGGCAGCAGAATTTGTTGCACCAATACAAATTGTAAAAGATACTAAAATGAAAAACTTTCCTCAGGCTATAAAAATTTATTACTTCTAGTAAATTCAGGCGAGTTCCTGTTAATAGTAAACCGCTAATCTCTTTTATTATTACTCTCTATTTCTATAGTAATGCCCTTATACTTACTGTGCCTATATGCACGGCTTTTGCTTGTCCGCTCTGCCTGCCCTCGTATTCAAAATTTAACTCAAGCGCATTGATCAAACGCTTAGTAAGATTCAGGGTCCAGATATAATTTTTACCAGGCAACAAGGCGTCGAGCATAATATAACTAACAGTAGTGTTTGTTTCTCCTTTGTATTCAATATTGCTGAAACTAAACTTTGCAGTTAGACTTGTACTTGAGAACGCATTGTATTTTGTTTCTGCATTAATGGTATTGAAGGTTGCTTTTTCGCCGCCGTACTGCTCACTGTTATTCTTCTGCACAAACTGGTAACCAAGTTGCATACGAAACTTTGTAGAGGGAGTATAACTTATGCGGGGCTCTGTCGTATAAATTTGGATCATGTAATTCCTGTTGTCAAAAGATGGTGTAAATAAATTATTACTTCCTTTTTTTTGCAGCAGTTCAAGCGTATATGTTTTTAAAAAGTTCATTCGTCCTTTTAGTGTCCATTCTTTAAATTCACTTGTTTCGGTGCCATAAGTAAGTAATGATTTGTTATAGTTAATGAGGTTAGTGATGTCTATTCCCCAACTTGTACTAAAGCGGTTGAATGAAAGGGTATTATTAAGTGTATAATTTAAATTAAGTAAAGCAGTATCGTTGACTTGTCCTTTGAAGGGATTGAACAATGGTTCACCCTGGGACAATTGTTTTTTGAACGTTTGCAACGAAGACTGCAAAGTAAACCTCGTAATAAAATTTTCCCATTTTTTATTATGCATTGTTGCGGCCAATGCTTTCGGAGTTAATGAAACAGCATAATTAAATTGTGTGTAATTCGCTTTAATATATTCAGTGGTAGGTGTGTACACCCTGATATATTTTGCCTGGTCAGGGAAAACCGCCAGAACAAATTCATTTAGTTGGGGAATGCCATCATGGTTATAATCTATCCATGCAAATTGCCCCTGTCCTGCAGGTACTTCAACATATGAGAATGCCCGCTTAGGCTCCTGTCCTGCGCCGAGCTCATATAAAACGTTTCCTTTTAAAAAGCCATTCCATTCATTTACCAGGTATTCTGCTCTGCCTAATAAACTGTTATCAGGTTCCTGCGTGGTAAGCTTTGTGTTGGTAATAAATAATTGGCGGTATGTTACGTTCAATCTAAACTGGTGATGTTGATTTTTTAATAATTCGGTTTGAAAATTATAGTTATGACTTCTGTCGCTTTGCAGCAATGTTGCTCCATAGGGTGATTTATCGCTTCGTGTATAATAAGTAAATGACCAGTGATTATTCTTTGCTGCGTCAGAACGGATATATGCAGAAATGGTTTCAAAAGCAAAACTTGATGGTGTTGTTGTGTCTGTAAGTTTATACTGTATTTTATTATACTCAAGCGAGTAATTCGCTCCAACTGTGTAATTATGCAGTGATGCAAATGTTTTATTCAGGTCAAGTGAAGGGCGAAAATAATATCCTTTGTCAGTTGGTGTATTGCTGTTGGTAAGATTAAAAATGCCATTAAAGTTCCAGCCCTTTACATTCTGCATATAGTTAACAACATTTCTTATTCCTTTAAAACCATCGCTTCGTATATAGCTGTCAAACTTGTATTGGGCATTGTTGCCTTTATCATCACCCAGTGTGATTGAAAACGATGGTAATTGTTCTGTTGCAGGCTCGGGTAATAATGGTAATCCCCAATCCCTTGAAAACTCCACGGGTCTTAACCGTTCAACAGGTTGAAAGTTTTTGTCAACCCATTCATATCCCGCAACCGTATTTACTTGTAAAGTTTTTGAGTCGCTCAATTTAAGCGTCCCATTTCTTTCAATAATAACTTTTGCTGCATAGCCTTTGTCATTGCCTTTTCCCTTCGATGAGAAAGTATTTACATCATACAAACTTGCAGCAAATTCCGTTTTGACAATTGTTCTTTTATCAATTTGATATTCTGCACCAATACTCATTACCTGTTGCTTCTTTGGTGTAGCAAGAAAGGCCGCCGCTTCAAAATTACCCTGAGGCATACCATTTATTGGTTGAACCCATTGAAACACTTGTCCATTGGCAGCATTGAATAAAGGAATATAGTTGCCCTTATTTGTGCCTACTTCAACAAATGATAAATTATATTTCGCACTATCAGGATCTGTAGAATACACATAAATGGAATCATGTGTTCCATCATACAATGTATCAGTTTTTTTATAAAGAATTTTTGAAGTTGAAAATGAATCAACGGCAGCATAAGGGTAATATGCATTTTGAATACTATCACCGAGATTGGCAAGAAATTGTTTTTGCGGGTTATCTAATTCCTGGTTGATAGGTGAATTTTTTGCATCAACATTGCTATACAGCGCCACGTTAAGTTTAACACGATTGTTGAAATTTGTTTCGTTTGAGGCGTACAGCATCGAGTTAAGATAATTTCTGTCAGCATATTCAAACTCTACCTGTATACGTTTATCCTTTGTGATCATTTGCTTTGGTGTGAAAGTAATTTCAGCAGTGTTATAATTGATCACATAATCCTGGTCTTCTCCACGTTGTACCTGTACACCGTCAATAAAAACTTTTTCAGTGCCGGCCAATACAATAAAAAAGAATTCATTATTATTTCCATACAAACGATATGGGCCCTGGTTGCCTTCAAGACCCTGGAAAATATTTCGTGCAAATTTTCCTTTTGCAATAGCACCGCTTGCCAGTGTTTTATTGGTCGTATTTTTAAATACATTGAATTGCTGCTGATAAGAAACTCCCTGCAGCCGCTTATAAAATTTTAGAAAGTAATTCTGATTCTGCCGCAGGTCAATGTCTCCAAGATTTATTTCCCAGTTCTTTTTTCTGAACTGCAACAATACTTTGTCAAATTCATTCAAATTTTGAGTAGTACCATCGGGTTGAATAGGTATATTATTGTCTGTTAAGGCGGCAGCCATTTCAATGCTGTCTCCGAGGTACCCGTTTAACTGCAAATTAAATTGTGAATTAAAAACAGCATCCTGCGTGTTACCAAAACTAAGACTGCGACCAAAACTGCCGCTGTAATTAAGCTTACCAAAATTGAACAAAGCATTCTCATTATTCGCGGATATAGCCTCATCGGAAGGCATTGCAACAAAATTATTGCGTATGCTATCAAAAGAAAAGCGCTGTGCCACTGCATTTAACTTAAATGGAAAAATGCGATAGGTAATATCAATACTATCAAAACCCGGTTTTCTTTTCCATACAACTACTGAATTTACAAAATCCACTGAAAAGTATGAGGTATCAACCCGTGTTGCAGAAAAAGTTCCGGGCACTATGCTTAACGAGTCTATTTGCACAATCCCTGAAGCTGCAATTTTTTTCTTTCTGATTGAAGAGGATTGCGCATTTGTCTTAAGGCAAGACAACAAAAGCAAAACAAAGGATATAGTCAGCAATCTCCGCAGCAATACAGTAGTTTATGGAATAACAATTTTCGCACAAAATTTATTGTTGAAGAAACTTATTTAGAATTGTGATAAGCCGTCAATAGATGTTAATATCCGCAACTTAATTCGTCCACCACTTCAAGAGTCGTTTTGTGGGCGGAATACCAATGCATAGGGAAGAGAACCGATCATCTTGTTTATAATTAAATTATTTTGTGATCAGTAATTACTTAGGCATCTCTTAAGGCCTTACAACAAGCAGACCATACTCAAATTATTTTTATTTAAAAATGTAACTCACTATTTTATTTGCTCAGCTAATTTCTTATCAACATGCGACTCACTTAATTTGGCAGCATCCTTTACCGCAATTATTGTTAAGACAGCAGAAAGAAAGAGTGAGCCCGCCATAAAAAGATAAGATGCACCAAACCCGCCTGTAGTTCCGTTTAAATAGCCCACAAAATAAGAACCCGCAAAAGAACCAAGGGCGCCAAAACTATTGATGAGCGCAATGGATACACCGGCAACATTCGCTGGTAAAATTTCCGTTATAAGTGCGAAGAAAGGACCATAGGGTATATACATCGCAACACCTGCAATACCAAGCAGTGTAAATGACAGCCAGAAATTATTTCCTCCGGCTAAATAGGAGCAATAAAATGCAATTGCTCCAATTAAAAGTGACGTCCATACAAATACTTTTCTTC
>DATBFI010000101.1:0-4493 GCA_036558585.1 Chitinophagaceae bacterium | reverse complement strand
ATGATAATGTACTTTTGCCCGATGAGAGCCATTGAAGTTCTTAAAACTATCAATAAGGGAGATGGAGGAAGAATACCTGACGAAGCCAAAGTTGAAGGGCTGAGTGTGCCCGCTGGCTATAAGCCCGGATTTTATACACTGAAAAATGTAACATTAACATCCAATGGAACAATGCAGGTAAAAGCAACAAAACAGACATCCTGGGAACGTGCAAAATTTTAATAAAGGAAAATAATTCAACTAAAATTTTTGTTAGCTTTTTCACTCTATTGTTAGTCAGCATCAACTTCACTTAAGGTATTTTAACTGCCGGGAACAACGGCAGTTTTTTATTTTATACAAGGGAATTTTGGAAACTTTTTAATTGTAAAATATAACAGCCATTCAAAAGATGTCTTTCTATATGCATCTCAACAAGACCGCATAACAATAAATTAAAAGGCATTCATAATATTTTTGTTTTTTAAAAAGGGAATATAAGTAATTTGAATTTTCATTTTTAACTATCAAATTAATACTTATGGAAACAGCAGAAGTTAGCACTATGACCACACAAGAAATTGCCAATCGATTTAACGAGCTTGCTAAACAAGGCGATTGGGGTCGAATCCAGGAAGAATTATTTGCAGATGATGCCGAAAGCATTGAACCTCCTCATGCCCAGGGCTTGCAGTCCGCTAAAGGAAAAGATGCTCTTAAGCAAAAAGCGAAAGAGTTCGAATCTGTCGTTGAAGAGATGCATGGCGGCTATAGTTCCGAACCTTTGATAGCAGGCAATCATTTTGCAGTGGCAATGGGTATGGACGCAACTATGAAGGGAATGGGAAGAGTGAAAATGGATGAAATTGCAGTGTACGAAGTAAAGGATGGAAAAATTGTGAAAGAACAATTTTTCTTTTAAAAAACAACAAAATGAAAAAATAGAAGCGATGAGGGTTCTCGTCGCTTTTATTTTTTAGAACAGCCTTTGGATCGCTTCGCATGGACATTTTTCTTCACCAATAAAAAACCATAAAGCAGGAGTTTTAAAGTTTAAGATTTGAATAGGCAGTTATGATGAACTGCTATTCTATAATTTTCCAATCATCTACAATAAAAAATAAAGGCTGGAGGAGTAGTTATAAAAAATACTTTTGTCGGTATTTGTGCTTCAGAATAAATACCGGTATTTGATGCGATTACTTTATAAAATTTAATATGGCATATATATGAAATTAGCAAATAACAAGATTTTAATTACGGGTGGCGGAAGCGGGATTGGCCTGGGGCTAACGCAAAGATTTATCCACGAAAATAATACTGTAATTATTTGCGGCCGTCGCGAATCTGTTTTAAAAGAAGTATCTGAAAAATTTCCAGAAGTGATCACCAAAGTTTGTAACCTGTCAGTTGAAAGCGAGCGGGTTGAGCTTTTCAATTGGATTTCAGCCTATCATCCCGATCTAAATGTCCTTGTAAACAATGCAGGCATTCAACAATGGATGAATATTTCAGATCCTGATTTTTATCAAAGGGCAAAAGATGAAATAATAATTAATATTGAATCTCCTCTTCATCTCGCAACGCTTTTCATGAAGTTAAACTCGTTAAACACAATTATAAACGTCACATCGGGTTTATCATTTGTGCCATTAACAAAAGTTCCTGTTTATTCAGCCACTAAAGCTTTTATGCATTCATTTACTTTATCATTACAATACTTATTGAAATCGAAAAATATTGAAGTAATTGAAATGATACCGCCGGCACTCAATACAGATCTTGGTGGAAAAGGCATACACGATTTTGCGCCGCAGGTCAGCGCATTTATTGCATCTGCATTTGAACAACTAAAGGAAGGGAAAACTGAAGTGTCATGGGGATTTAGCGAGGCCATGACAAAAGCAAATCCTTCAGAGCTAAAAAATGCCTTTAACAGGATGAATCCTTAGCGCCGGAACCTCGACCATATATCGATATGGCTTTATACTAATGCACTTAATGATCAGGATTTTTATCATTACCGTATCCTGATAATTTCCGGATGATATATGATGAAAAAACGGGTTGCTTTAAAAAATTATTTTCCCTTACTTATTTCATCTAATGTTTCCTTCAGCAGTTCATTAAATTCATCAGGTTTTTCAATCATAGGATAGTGCCCTGTTCCATGTATCGTTTTAACGGAGTACGGTGTGGTAAGATATTTTTTAATAGCTTCTTCATTTGTGGGAGTGTAATCGCTAACTATGAGATGAAAAGGAATTTTTAATCGTGATAACATGGCGGGTTCCCTGGGAGCGAAGTGCATGAGTGATCTCAAAGCTGCACAAGCCATTAAGGAATCGGATGATTGGATATCCTTTATCACACGATTTACAGAAACAGTATCTGCATAGTTTGGCGGAAATAATGCTGCCCTCGAATAGCCTGTTGCAACAGTATCAAAATTTGTTTCCAGTTGTATAAAAAAGCTGTCGATTTGTTTTTGTTGTTCCTGTGTGTATTGTGTTGCGATCTCATCTTTAAAGTTGTCAATCCCGATAAATCCTATGATTTTGTCCGGAACCGAATCAGTAACACGTAAAACAATATCTCCACCCATTGAATGTCCGATAAGGATCACCTTACTGAGATCGAGTTCATTGATCACGCTGATGACATCCCCGGCAAAATCATCTATGGTCCAGGTTGTGCGGTTATGTCCGCTTTCACCATGCCCGCCGAGATCGAGTGCAATGACCTTAAACCGGCCTTTTAAATAGTCTTCCTGCTTTTGCCAGTATTCTTTGTTGATACACCATCCATGTACAAATACAACAGAGGTATCACTGTTCCCTGAAATATTGCAGGCGATTTTTACGTCTCCGTTTTTTATTTCTTTTTTTTCTGATGGAGAAGAAGAACATGCAAGGAGAAAAACGCAGCTGTAAATAAAAGATAAAAGTTTTTGCATCGGCAGAGTTATTAAACAGTTGTGATTCTTTCAAAATTAAGTTCTTTCTGCTTTTTTCATTACTTCATGAGTAGAGAAAGGCTTTTCGCCAATCAAATATTCATCCAGTTTGGAAAGCTTACCGGAATGGCTTTTTACAAATTCGTTTGTTTCTTTTAAAATATTTTCATTGTATTCTTTCCCTAATTTTTTCTTTGCATTGTCAATCTCTTTTTGCTTTCGTCTTTTGTCTCACTTGCATTGAATGTGTTTATCCTTTGAATAAATCCTTGTTTGGTAATTAAAGCATCAATCACGTGATGCCTATGGTCGTCACGCTTAGTCTATATTTCTTCAGGGATGCATTGCTGTTACGCTTTTGAACCGATGCAGTGAAAAGTTACAGTGCAGGATGACAAGCATGGCTGCATCGAAGTTGTCGATTAAAAGAGATGAACGAGGCAGAGCCTGCCTGGCGGCAAAGGCAGGTGCGATACAACCGAAGCCCGCCTGGCGGATGGGCAGGCATCATAATAGCAACACAGTTAGGGCCATAAAAAATCCAATCAAAAAATAAAATCTTTAAATAATTTCATCCTCTTATTTCGGCGTTAAAATTTGCACCTCCATTGGCGCCAGCATTACAGAAAGAATTGCGGCTTCAGCAGTAGTAATGGTATCTCCATAAATAGTTGCATTTATTATTTGAACCGTTGCTTCTCCCGTGGTTCCAATATTACTATACACTACTTTCATACCGGGCTTTGCCCTGTTAATGTCGAGATCCAATATCACAAATCCGTTGAATGGGTTTGTATTATTTGTATTGGCAATGATTACTATTTCCCGGTCGAAAAGAACACGTGAGAAAGCGACCACTCCTCCCACACCTGTTGAAAAACCAAAATCTTTTCCATTACCCGAAACTTCACGGAAGTATAATCTTCCATATTTCAATGCGGGTTCATTATTACGAAGTATTCCAAATTGCCGGATGTTCTGGTAAAAAGAATTTTGTTGGTCAAAAGCGACGGGTGTTTTGCCCCACAAAGCTTCACGGACTGCTTCAAGATTATCCCCAACGCGAATATTCCCTGCCTCGTCTTTTGTTCCGTTGAGTCCCTGCTCTGTTCCATAATAGAGGGCTGGAATTCCCTGGAGGCAAAAAAGAACTGCGAGGCCAAGCAATACCTGTTCCTTAGGTGTGAGCGGATGATTAAATCTTTGTTTCTGATCATGGTTGTCGAGGAAGCTTACAAAATATTTTCCCGCTTCACCATGAGAGCTTAAAATATTTTTTTCTGTTTCTTTCCTGTTCTTAAAAACCTTTCTTATTTCATCCACATCAATGTTCGACCTGGCAATCCCCGGCAATTTGTAAAACAAAGGAAAGTCGAGAGCCGCATCAATGCCGAACCCCTCCATGCTGCTGGTGTTCCTGCCAACAAAATTGTTTATTGTTTGTTCATCATCATAAATTTCTCCAAAAGTGAAAAAATTTCGCTTTCCTATACTGAGGGCAAACTCTCTTGTTGCATTGCCGAATATCTCTACCATAAGCGGATTCACGTATTTAACT
>DATBFI010000100.1:0-13759 GCA_036558585.1 Chitinophagaceae bacterium | reverse complement strand
AGTAGCGGACAACAGGGAGGCGCAAACACAGAACAACAAACCAGTTCAAACTGGGGCCAGCAAGGAAATACAAGCCGCGAGCAAGGAGCTACCGGTAGTGGAGGGCAAAAAGGTGGTATGAGCAGTGGACAAAGAGGCGGCGCAACTGAACAACAAAGTGGTACAGGCAGTGCAACAAAAAATCAAAGCACTGACTACGATGATAAAGAGAAAGACACAACAGGAACAGATAAATAAAAAGCTTGTTGCTAAAAAATAATCCGGCAGAAAGTCTTGCCGGATTATTTTTTGGAGGCAGGAGTTTGTGTAGCGCTACTGGCTTTCTTCAACCTCGTGAGGGAGTTTTGCATCTTACTTCTTCGTTAAAAAAGAACTACAACATCATCACTCTTTCAATTGTCCAGTAAGATGCAATTAACGCGATAACAATCGACAGCGGGTATACAAATTGTTTTTTAAAATTTATTCTTTTTCCAAAAGGACCAACTAATAATCCAAATACAAGAAGTATCACCATAATTTGCCCCATTTCTACGCCAAGATTAAAAGCAAGTATTGATGTAAAAAAATTATTTCTTGGCAGACCTACTTCACTTAATGCACTTGCAAAACCCATCCCGTGCACGAGACCAAAGAAAAACACGATCAGTACACGCCAGGGTTTAAGTTCACTTAACAGAATATTTTCTACTGCAACAAATACTATTGATAATGATATTACCGGCTCAACAAGCTGGCCAGGTGCAACAATAATATTCTTCATACTAAGAGCAAGCGTAATTGAGTGTGCAACAGTAAAAGCAGAAGCCTGCCACAAAATTGTTTTCATTTTATTACTCAATAAACATAAGCTTATCACGAAGAGAATATGATCAAAACCATTTGGTATGATGTGCGTAATGCCCATCTTAAGATAAAACCAGATCACATCCTGTGTTGGTGCCCGCTCCATTGTAATATTGATAGGATGCGCTAACAGTGGGAATGCTGAAAGCAGGCAAATACAACACGCCACAAGTTTTGTAAAATTTTTATGTGGGCATATTTTCATTTGTGATAAAAGTTTATTGTTAGTTGAGACCGGAACGGTCAAACTACACATTCAATTGCTTTACAGCGTCTGCAAAATATTTTTTCCTTCAACCTTAAGATTGCCTGCTACGTTGGCATTCATTTTTAATGCCTGCACTAATGTTTTTTTTGCAAGAGTCTTATTACCGGCTTTTGCATAAATTAAACCGGCGCGATAAAGTAATGTTGGATTTTTGCAGTTCGTTTTTAATGCTGCCTTTATATAAAAGACTGCTTTTTCATAATCGCCCCTGCAATAATACACCCATGCCGCACATTCGTTCACATCAATATTATCAGGACGACGGTCATATTCTGCGAGGGCATGCCTGAGTGCATTGTCGTAGTCATTTATTTTTAAATAAGCATAAGCAAGTTCTTTATCCACATAATGACCAATGTTTGCATCATTATTACCACTGTCTGCTTCCTGGTTCATTTCTTCAATTATCTTTTTCTCCATGCTACTTGAGTTTTCTGTTTCACCCATTTCGCGGTACACATCTGAGAGCCCTTCTTTTATTGAAAAATCGGTTACGGATGAATCAGCCTGCCTGTAATATTCAATCGCTTTTTTGTAATCTTTTTTTGCAGCTGCTATACGGCCCAATCCTGCCAGCGCGTAAGCATAACCGGGGCGTTCCTGTATCGCCATTGTGTAATGCATTTCTGCGTTAAGCATATCACCGGTATTTTCATAAAGATGTCCTAACTGCACTCGTGACCATTCTGTGGCTTCGTCGCCCGGAGCGCCGGCATCTACTGCCATTTTCATTGCATCAATAGCGCCGGGATAATCTCCATAAATTTCTCTCAGGTAAGAAACACGTGCATATGATCTTATATCAGGACGAATGGATATCATTTTATCTGCATCTTCAACTGCAGCCTTGTAATTGCCCATCTCTACATTCCCATCTACGCATATGCCGTACACATAAGCGTTATATGGATTTATTGATTTTGCTTTTTGTGCAAGCTCAAGACCATCAGCAAAATGGTGTTGTGATAAATAAATAAGCGATTTCAATGTAGTAGCTTCAAAATCGGTATTGTTGATTTTTAATGCATCATTCACATACTTAAGCGCCGCCCTGTCATAGTAAGCATAGTTGCCTGTTACCCGGGCTTCCTGTATATATAGGGTAGCGAGTTGTATTAATGATCGCGTATCCTTAGGGTCATTTCTAATTATTTCTAAAAGTTTATAAGCCTGGGCTTTTACTTTTAACCACTCATTAGCCTGCGCAGTCGCACCTTTTCGCGGAAGGAGCGAATATATTTCAGGATCATTATTGTTATTGCTTTTGTATTTATAAAATATCATGGCAATTGCAGCAACAAAAACGATCAGTAAAGAGATGTAAATAATATTCTTTTTCATTTGAAAGTATTTAACCCCATTTTCTAAAGGGGAGAGTAACTGGTATCGTTTTACGATTTAAATCTCCCCTTTAGGGGTTGGGGAATTATTGTTTTGAAACACGCACACTTTGTTTAAGATTGCCATTTATAACTGCATTGATAAAATAAACACCATGTGCAGCACTGCCCGCATTCCATTGCAGGCTGTAGGTTCCGGGGTCTTGTTTTTTGTTCAGAAGAACTGCTACCTGTTTGCCGGATACATCATACACACTTATCTGCACATTTGAGGGAGCAGTTACTCTGTATTTAATTGTACTGCTGCCTTTAAAAGGATTGGGGTAAGCAGATACAAAGAAATCGGGAGCAGAAATCTCGGCGCCACTTATGGTTGTATTACTTTGAGCCGGTACAGTTTCTTCATCTATATCATTTCCTCTTTTTGCTTTGCAACCGCATGTTGGATCAACGCCGGACCACGGCAGTTGTTCATAGGGGAAGTGTATTCTGAAGGACGTATCATTTCTATTAATACCTGTGCGATAATTCAATACTTTCAATAGTCGTGGCGTAACCAGGCTGGAACCGTTATAATCATCATAAGGAAGTCCTATTGCTGCAAGAGCTATACCTGATACTGCCTGTAATTCTATCCGTGTTACATCATCTTCAATTCTTCTGCCATTTGGGAAACCATCCATGTTAGGAATAAACTGGATAGACTTTGATTGATTATAGTTTGGATCCGTCAAACCCAATACGGCAGCTTTTATAATTCCTTCATTACTAAAGTTTGGGTCATTTCTTGGCGTCACAGGTACTGCCATATTTAAGCGCAGCATGTCTCCCCCGTTAGGCAGAAAATTATTTATAAACGGTTTACCTGCTGCAAGCGGATTTCCATTTTTACCAGTTGCTAATTGATATGGAATTAAGTTCGGAACACCTGTATGAAAAATTGGCCATAGGTCAACTGAACGCGGAGACTTGGGGGCCGGTAATAAAAGTGTTCCAAACACTGCATCATCCAAGGCGGTACCTGCAACTGCAGAAGAACCTTTTAAAGCGTACAAACCATTTTGGCCATTACCAAAACCAAAGGTTCCGAGAGAATTTTTCTGAATACGCAATTTTGAAAAAGCAGGAATAGCTGCTCCAAACTGCGCGTCATCCATATACAGTGCCAGTTCAGGATTATAAAAGAACTTGCCGAATGTGCTTAAATATGAAAGATCCTGGTAAGGAGTTAGTGCATTCCATAAATCTTTATAGCCGATAGGAACTACAGCTTCATTTGTTAAGGGCATACCCAGCCTTGAAACCTGTACCCACTTTCCTGAATGTGTTTCTGTTCCATTGCCGTTTAATACGCGCATACTTGGCCTGCTTGCAGAAGCCCAAACACCAATCACAAAATCAGGATCAAGAATGTTTTTGGCCTGGCTTGCGGATTTATGATCTTTCTGCAACGATGAAATCGGGATTTGCAGGGCAATGGTTGAAACATTTTTGCATGCCAAACCATCTGATGGGGGAGTTGTTTGCCGGGGTGCATCACCAAGATCAAATATACCGCCGAGGTCAACATAAAAAGGATCATCAACGGGACCACAAAAAACTTTTTCACCCGTACTTGCTGTTTGTATTCCCTTTTGAAAAAGTTGTCCATATGATGATGCGTTTAATCCTACGGGAGAACTGATTGACCGGGGACCAATATTATAAGGAGGCACATAACCACTGGTTTTCACTATAGAAAATGTTTTACCGCCATCGGTACTTTTTTCCATAGTATACGTGTTCTTAATGTTTTCTTTTCCAAGCCTTATATTAAAAAAGGTAGTCGGGTCTTCATTCGTTCTTTTGAAGGTAAAGCGATATACTATATCATCTCCGGGGGTGGTTATATTATTATCAATATGGATTTCATAACGTATATTCTCCCCAAAGTGATAATAGTTGGGCCCCCCGAAGGGAAGCTGCCCCGGAACATAATTGGCGATGATACAGACTTTATCAGGTTCATCAGGACAACGAAAGGCATACACATCCGTGTTATCTGCCAGGGGGTCATCAGCAATAAGAGGTGCTTCCCTGTGACTCGAAGACATCAGGACAGCAGATGCCCCCAGCACGGCGACAACAGGTAGTAATCGCCATGCTTTTAATTTTTTGTTTTGCATGGTTTTAAATTTTGGTTTTAATAAAAATTTGAGAGGAGTACCCCGGGCTGTCCTCTGTTAATTGCGAGACTTTAGTTTTATGAGATACGAAATGAATGTTTAATTGGATTTTAAGTGTGAAGAAGATGCCAAATTTTTTTTAGAACAAAGGGGCTTCAGAGTATAGTTCATGTTACTGAGATTTCAATGCATTAAGTTCACGTGATTTTTATGGCAACAGAAATATTAAATCGTGCTGCTATATTGGGTCCATGACAAAACCGTGAGATCAATATAGAACATGCTCAGATATCTTTAAGCAGGTGTTACCGATTTGATGGGGACATTCAAAAAAATGAATCTGGTATTCTAATCAATCTTGATGAGCAACCCAATATTTTAAAATCAGAAAAAGATTTTGTGAAAAGGGTTCTTTTACAAACAAAAACGAAAGTAGCAAGCGATATATTAACGAAATAAAAACATTGATTAGACTAATAGAATATCTTAATGAAACGAGCTCTGCCTAACTTTATTTCATGAGAATAAAGGGAAGCACGTTTCTGATCTCTGTTTTACTGATTTTATCACCCTCTTCATATGGGCAAGTGCATCCTGTAAGACATTTTGAGCGCAGCGACTTCTCCTCGGAAGACAGTCTTCAACTTTTGAACAAATTTGGAAAGAACAAAACATTCACTCCACAGTTTGCATTGCCAGAACTTGTTGCTCTGTCGTATTACCCGGAACTAAAAAATACACACATTAAATTTATTTATCAGCCTGCTGTAGCCACACTTGCAACGAAGCCAACTTTTCCGAGTGTTGTGCTAAGTGGTGATAAACGGACTTTCATCATCATTATTAGTGACAGTTCAACGTCGGAAATTCAACCCATTATATTACCAAAGATGGATTTTAATGCGCAGATTGGAATTATCGGGCATGAGTTGGGCCATGTGGCAGATTTTAAACAAAGAAGTTTTTTATCCTTGATGAGTTCAGGCATCGGGCATTTGTTTTCTTCAAGATATATAGACCGCTTCGAATTCCGAACAGACAGCATTTGTATCGCACACGGACTCGGTTACCAGCTACTCGCATGGAGCACTTTTATTCGCAGCACTATGCATACAAAAAATTGGCAGGGCGCCGACAATATCGATAAAAGGCCGATGATGCATGAACGCTATATGAACCCTTCCACAATAGAAAAATACATGAGCGAAATGCCAATCTATAAAAATGAGTAGTTAATTATTTCGCTTCGCACGCAGACATGCATGAGGCATAAGTGTTGCCAAAGTGTTCCCCTATGTAAGAATAATGCGTGATATCATTAGGATTTGTGTAGAGAACGATCCAATCATCATACTGCGCTGCTTTCGCATGCAGTTCAACCGGAGAAGCGACGAAGTTTTTCACAACTTCATTCATCTGTTCACCGTTAGTGCCGACAATTAAATAATAATTTTCTTTACCACTTTCATCTTCAACCTTCAGTATAGGCGGCATGCCGCCAAGAATACAACGGATTGCGCAATCCTTATGTGGCTTTCCTTCACCAGGTTTCATCACACCAAAAAAACATTTCGGGTCAACTATCTCGCCTTTCACATCAAGTGTACCAAGTTCCTTTATTTTTGGTGCAGCTTTACCATTTTTGTTTTCAGAAACATTTAGCAATGGTTTATCGTTCTCATCAATTTGCATCAGCAATTTCCCATCGTTATACAATAGTGTTCCTTTTAGCGTAATTTCTTTTCCCTCGAGTGATGTATTACTTTCTCTTTCGAGATCTGCGATTATTCCATCCACGCCATGTTTGCCATAACCAATCAATGGTACAGTTATGTAATTTACATTTTCCCAAATATCGCCGCCTGGCAGTCGGGCATGTTTTCCATTTACTTTCAAATTTGGAACAGGCGTGTTAGAGTAAATTCCTTTTACTTCCGTAAGTGTACCAAATTCAAAATTGCCGGTGCCAAATTTTTTTTGTGACAAAGCAAGCAGCGCTCCAAGTATAATTACAATTGGAAACAACACAAGTAAATATTTCCTGATCGTGTTTGCAAAACTGCGCGGGGCATTGCTCATCCAACCGATATAAAATTCGTCGTTCTTCATTTGATAATATTTTTTTATGAGCCAAACTTCATTACTGCTGTTAAACTTTTCTTGCGTCGCACTCTTGTGCTTCTGTATTTTTATTGAGCGAAGAAATAGATGCCTCGTGCCTCAGCATGACACGCAACTATTTGTAAAGCTGGAAATAAAATTTTCAGCTTAAATGCCTATTCGTTAGTTTGTCAACCCGACAAAGGAGGATCTAACACAATTTGCAGTGACATCATTTATGATACCCGTTCTTCTCCTTTTACATTTTCAATTGTCAATTTTGCATTGTCCCTTTCAATCACCGCTCCCGGTCTTTCTGTTCCTTCGGGATAAGGTAACGGGTTAATCCACACTTCAGTGCCGGTAAGCTTCACATCGTACGTCGAAACTTTTTCTTTGAACGGCGGGGGCGATTGCCCGTTATGTGGTAAATATTGATAGCCATGCCATGGGCAAGTAATACAACCATCCAAAACTTTTCCTTCACCCAGTGGCCCATTTTGATGTTTGCAAACATTATTTACTGCAAATAATTTTCCCCCGGTTTTAAAAACGGCGATTCTTTCATCTTCCACGCAAAACATTTTCGCACGGTCTTCCATGATATCATTTACATCACACACTTTTACAAAGCCGTTCAACGCATCGTCTCCTGAAAGAGGTGATGCATACCTTATATTGTCTTTCTTTACTTCACGTGTTCCTACAATCAGGTGTAAAGTGATCAATGCCGATGCCCCAACAGCCATAATAAGGATAAACACAGGATTCGTTTCGTATTGAATCACACCAAGCATAACATGCATCACGACAAGAAAGTAGGCGAGGTAGACAAACATGTGCAGCGTTTTCCAAACTTTCGGAGAAAGATTGTGCAACCAGAAATCATGGCTGGTTATTGCCATCAGGAAAAAAATGATCAATGCAAAAAATCCAAGAGCCTGGAACGGAAAATCTGCGAGGGAGCCAAAATGCGTGCTGGATGTGAACAATGAAACAAAAGGATTCACATTCCCTATAGAATGAAATTGTAAAATGCTGAATGCGCCGTGCACGAGCACGATGCAAAACATTGTTACGCCAAGATGCCGACGGTTATACAACAGCGGTAAGAATTTTTTATTGATGCGTGTTAAAGGACCAATGCTTAAAATAACGTGCAACAATATGAGGGCTAATGTTGATGTAGAGCGAATGAGTACTGTTTCAAAAGTATAATCAGGATTAAAGATTGCCGTAAGCAGAATAAATGTTGTGAGATACACAACACAAAAAGCAAATATCAACCAGTCATAAATTTTCTTTTGACGGTTCCAGCCAACTGCGAGATACGATGCACCCATAAAGCCCCTCCTTGCTCCTCCGCCTGGTGCGGAGACGAAATTTTAAAAGGTTATTGAATCAATAATTTTTTGATGAATAAAATCGTAAACGATAAAATGATAATTATTGCGAACCAAATTTTTGCTTAATGAAAAATGATATGTTCCTCTTGTCTCAATTCTCCCGATCAATGTTGCATTCGAAATATTGTTGGTATTTAGCGTGTCTTCGTAAATCGTTGCTGTTGGGTATGTCAATATTTTCCTGTTAATCCATTCCAACTGCAGTTGTGATGTATCGGTATTGCTTCTTATGTTTATCCTGTAATCATCTTTGTCAACATATTTTAAAACGACAGGCAACGCTGCAGTGGCATTTGGTTGCAGCAATTTATCTTTTGGGGATTCCGGGCGCACAATTACAGCACTGATAATTCCAATGGGTATCAGTACTGCCCATGCTATCCAGATCTGTAAATGCCGTTTGCGTAAGCTTCGAACCATAATTTTTATTTTGAAATTATTTTTTGGCTAAAGCCCGGAACTTCCTTCATTCTATTGCCACGCTTAAGCCGGTGGCAATTATGTTATTAAATTGGTTTTAGTCACACTGGTTTTTATTTGCGGAATAAAGAACTAAATGCACAAGAGTGTGCGACGCAACGGAAGTATCATTTAAATACTTCAGCCTGGTCCATAAAAATTTTCTTTGCTCTTATCCACTTTCGGAATAGTATCGGCCAAAACACAATTGTTCCCGGGATGATGATAATGCGAAACCCAATACTGCTGCCATGTGCACCTTCGTCGATTATGTCCGCGCCTTTGATGATGAATGGTATCATGAAGACGAAACCGCATGCTAAATAAATCGAAACGATGATAAGCAAAATTTGTACGAGCATGTTAATTGTTTTGATCTATGATAAACACACTATCGAAACCATTGAAACCATCCGGTTCGCAAAAGGATCAATGTCTTCCATCCAATGATAGGTATTTATTAAAAATTTGTAATGATATTTTCCATGTGGCAACATCGGTATCTCAATTATCATTTATAATCGGCGAAGTGTATGGTTTCACGATCGTTTCTTTTTGCAGGACTTTCCGAATTGCCTTACGTGGTTTGATAATGCCAAAGCCTTGCCGCCGCGGTAAATTACTTTCTATATGCTTTGCCATACGGATAAGATGTAGCGAATTTCTTTCACGTTAAGATAAGAATTTATTCCAAGCATTTTCGTTCGTCATCGATATGAAACCGGTACAGCAGTTTATCCACTGCATCATTGCGCAATGGCAAGTAATTTTTTTACTCCTGTTCATATTTAATAATGTTTCCGCAAAGTGAAATCAAAGGGAAGATTTTTATTGTCGTGTGGATGACGAAGAAGAAAAAATTGGTGATCCTCAATATTTGCAGTCTCTATGAGCTTCCGTTGCCCGAGTTAATTATTTTTATTGCAGGGCCGGTTATACTGGCTTCTTCGATCAGCATTCCGACTAACTAAATATTAGCACTTGGTTGTGTTGCATACTTCTATTCCGTCATCTCTGTTCCACGCCTTAATTCATAACAGTGTATCGATAATGTTCTCGCCTCTGTTATTAAATTATTTTGAATTGCTAAAATTTATAATTTTATCGCTTTCTGTATATATGAACAAAAGCATTGCAATTATTGGAGCAGGTATCAGCGGTATGTCCACTGCGTGTTTATTGATCGGGAAAGGCTATGGCATCACGATCTATGCAAAAGCATTTACGCCAAACATTACCTCTAATCGGGCGGCAGCATTCTGGTTTCCCTATCACATTCGCAATGACAGGAGGGGTATTCGCTGGTGCCAAACAAGTTATGAGTATTACGAAAAATTAGCAGCACAAAAAGAGGCTGGCATAAGCATGCACCAATTGATAAAGGTTTTGAGAAAAGGTGTCAATGAAGAAGAACCGATATGGGTAGATTTTATGCCCAAAGGTTCATATCGAATTATGCATGTAAATGAGTTGAAACCAGGTATTGCAAAAGGATATGATATAATCGTTCCCTTGATTGAAACACAAATTTTTCTGCCTTATTTACAAAACCAGTTGCGGCATAACGAAGTAAGGTTTATTGAAAAAGAAATAGCAAATTTCGATGAGATAAGCAACGATCATGATCTTGTGATAAATTGTTCTGCCCTTGGAGCAAGAAAATTGTGTAACGATGATAAAGTTATTCCTGTAAGAGGGCAGGTAGGTTTATTATCTCCGCGAAATCAACTTCCAATTTATCTTGATAATGAAAAACCCTTATACATTGTACCACGCAAAGATGCAATTATTGTTGGGGGCACCTATGAAGAAAGAATAGAAGCAGAAACGACAGAGCCATCAACTATTGAACGGATACTCAATAATGCTTATAAAGTTTTCCCCGAACTGAAAGAACAACAGGTTATTGGTAGTTGGGCAGGTCTTCGTCCCTATCGTCCGGAGGTAAGAGTAGAGCATGAGAAGGGAACGAACATTATTCATAATTATGGTCATGGCGGCAGTGGGTTTACATTAGCGTTCGGATGTGCAGAAGAGATAACTAAGATTGTGGATAGTATAAATAATTCAAGATGATAAACATCCGCAGAGCAGAACGAAAAGATTGTAAACGTTTATTGGAACTTGTTAAGGAATTAGCAACTTACGAAAGAGCTCCGGATGAAGTTACTGTTTCCCTGGATCATTTTGAAGAAAGCGGCTTTGGCGAAAAGCCTGTATGGTGGGGCTTTGTAGCTGAAGAAGAAAATATTATTCAGGGTTTTGCCCTGTATTACATCCGTTATTCTACATGGAAAGGACAGCGAATGTACCTCGAAGACATTCTTGTCACGGAAGAAGCACGGCAAAGGCATGGGTAAATTATTATTTGATGAATTGATTGCAGAAGCAAAAGAAAAAAAATTTAAAGGTATTGTTTGGCAGGTACTTGATTGGAATAAGCCCGCTATTAATTTTTATAAAAAATACAATGCAAAGTTTGATTCAGAATGGGTGAATTGCAGCATTGAATTATAAACAGCTGCCAGCGATTAATACGGTATTGCGGCCTTAAATCCGGACTCCTGACCCTCAAAGGTTAATCCAGCGCTGCCTCGCTAAGGCCGTACGGCTGCCTTGAAATAGTTTCAAATCATTATTTATAACATCAATTGATACAGCCGAATCATCAATTCACCCCACACAACTTTGCATTCATGATAGTTGTGGCCAACAGCAATGGTAAATAAGATATTTTGCAGGTAACCGTTTAAATGATGCCACGCATAAGCACATATATAAAATTTCCGCAGTATACAAAAAAGGATTGGCGGATCTTTTCGCGAGCCATGCCGGTAATAGTCATCATCATCAATTTTCTTTTGTTTGCCACAAAATATTTTACAGATATTAAAATTTTCCTCCTTGCAAGCCTGTCAACATTTATAATAATGACTTGTTCATGGCAATTGCTCACTTCGATAGGCGTTGCGATGCGTAACCGTTTTCCAAAAGACCATGATCTATTAAAGCGTTTAAGTATCGCTCTTTTTATTTTCATTATTTTGACAGCGCTTACTATATCTGCTATTTTCTGGGGCTACGATTATTTTAATTTTTTAGGATATGAAATAAATGAAACAAGATATAAATGGGCATTGATCATTTTTGTGATTATAAACATATTTATGATTTGTTTGCACGAGGGTGTTGCCTCATTTGATAACTGGAAGGAAACGATCACAGAAACAGAAAAATTAAAGAAAGAGTATATGCAGAGCCAGCTGCTTGGGTTGAAGGGCCAGGTGAATCCTCATTTTCTTTTCAACAGCTTAAATTCTTTATCATGCCTTATCAATGAGAACCAGCAAAAAGCTGAAACATTTCTTGATGAAATGAGCAAGATTTATCGGTACCTGCTGCGTAACAGTGATGAGCATTTGGTAACACTGGAAACTGAACTGCAATTTGTTCATTCATATTTTTATTTGCAGAAGGCAAGATATGGAGAAGGTATTATGCTTAATATAGAGGTGAGTAACGAAGCTCAAAGAAAATATTTGCCCCCGTTAACGCTTCAGATAGTTTTAGAGAGTACACTTAACGAAAATATGATCAGCAAAGATCAGCCCTTAAAGATTGAAATAAGTTCGCTCAATAATGAGTGGCTGCAGGTAAAAAATAATCTGCAAAAAAAAATATCAGAAGATATCCCATCACATGCAGGCCTGGAAAATATCTCGAATAAATTTCGTTTGCTGTGTCACAAAGAAGTAGTAATAAATTATAGCCAGAGTGATAAAATTTTAGTATTGCCTTTAATAAATGAAACAAAAATAAGTGCAGCATGAACCCGTGGAAGCCTACAAGAACAGAGTGGATAACCTTTTTTGCATTAATGCCTGTTAGCGATGTAGTGTTTAACTATTTATTTTTTGGTAACCGGATATGGAATGATTTTCATATATGGCTTTACTCTTTTCCTATAATATATGTGCAAGGCTGGTTTTCCTGGTATCTTCATATAGGTACTATGCATTGGTACAGGGTAGAACTTCCATTATTAAAGCAAACTCTTCCGCGATTGACATTGTTATTCTTTTCGCATATTGCACTAACATCTTTGATCTTTGCATCCCTGTTATATGTTTATGATGTTTTTCATTTTCTCGGCTATAGTTTAAATGCAGAAAAATTAAAAATATCTGTGTTAATAGCTGTAGTCTTCACACTTTTGACAACAACATTTTGGGAAGCAGAATATGTGCTTATAAAATGGAAAGAGAGTCTTTCAGAAAAGGAAAAGCTGGAGCAATTATCCATACAGCATGAATTCGAAACATTAAAAGGCCAGGTCAATCCGCATTTTCTTTTTAACTGTTTTAATACTCTTTCCTCGCTGATCAATGAAGACAGAAAACAGGCTGAAGTTTTTTTAAACGAATTAAGTAAAGTATACCGGTACCTGTTAAGCAGTAATGAGGATGGGTTATCTACAGTGCAACAGGAATTAAATTTTATACATTCTTATTACCAGTTATTAAAGACAAGATATGGAGATGCCATTCAAATGCAAGTTGAAGTTGATAGAAAATATAACAGTTACCTGTTGCCTTCATTAAGCCTGCAACTGCTGGTAGAAAATGCTGTAAAACATAATATAATCTCCAAACAAGATCCACTTATTATTGATATTTTCAGTACAGCAGGCAGTAAACTGGCGGTGAGCAATCAGTTACAGCTTAAAATAGTAAAAGCGCTTTCCAATAAAATTGGCCTGGAAAATATAAGAGCGAAATATGAATTATTAAAACAGCCTGGTTTCCAGGTATTGGAAGATGCTAAAAATTTTACAGTTATATTGCCCCTCATATGGAATTATGGCAATAAAAAACAGTTTCCATTTGTACAAAAGAATGAGATAAAAAACCAATCTTAATTTGATAATAAAAATATTTTGTATGAAAGTATTAATTGTTGAAGACGAAGAACTGGCAGTTAAAAAAATTAGAAAAACGCTTGGTGAAGTTGACGCAGATGCAGTTATCATGGGCGTTACAGACAGTATTCAGGGTACCGTGAACTGGCTGCAGGAAAACCCTTCACCTGACCTGATACTTATGGATATTGAATTATCAGACGGACAAAGCTTTGAAATTTTCAACAGGACAAAAGTGAGCAGTGCTGTAGTCTTTA